>NZ_JPEQ01000008.1:0-209025 GCF_000738495.1 Chryseobacterium sp. P1-3 | reverse complement strand
TACGGAGATTGAAGTTTCCGGCAGTTTTTAAAGATAACTTTTTGAAAGTATTCTCTTGAATTTATTGTTTCTTAACAGGTTAAAGGCATTATTTTTGACGTTTCAGGATAACCATACAAATATTTCTGTTATGAAAACTTTTCATAAAATTATAGTTCCCGTCTCACTGGGGGCGCTGGGGCTCGTCATCTTTAGTTCATATTCTGTAGGAATTCCCAGAGGAGCGGTAGCTGTTAAAGAACTTTGATATCAAAAAATACCTTGGAAAATGGTACGAAATTGCCCGCTTTGATTACCGTTTTGAGAAGAATATGGATAATGTCACAGCCGAATATTCTGAAAATTCCAATGGAACAGGTCCAGGTAAAAAATAAAGGCTATGACTATGTAAAAAAAAGTCTGGAATACTTCCATAGGAGAAGCAAAATTTGTAAAAGACCCTACGGAAGCCCGTTTAAAAGTCTCGTTTTTCAAACCCTTTTGGGCAGGATATAATGTGATAGATATCGATGACGAATATCAGTATGCGCTGGTAGTGGGAAGCAGTTTAAAATATCTCTGGATTCTCTCCCGTACAACAGTCCTTCCCGAAAGTATCAGACAAAGGTTTCTGGAAAAAGCAAGGAAAATAGGATATAACACGGATGAACTCATCTGGGTGAAGCATAATCAGTAAACAGATAGAAATCTCAAAAAGGTTAATCAGTGTGTTGCAAGCTTTATCCATTAACCTTTTTGATATTTGCTTTAGCTTCCAACATATTCCTTCCACTCCTCAAACCGATAATCAATAACCTGCTTCATCAGATCATAATTTTCGTAAGTGTCTTCGATATGATAAAACGTTTCATATTCATAATCATTTTCTTCCGCTTTGGTATCAAAAAGATTGACATAGTCGTCTGCAAATGAACTGAATCTATTCCCAAAATCTGTGTCATCAGCATAATAATCTTTTGCAAAACTGTTCCCCAGATCATTCAGGTCATACTCGGAAAACTTTCCGTCACAAGAATCCATCACGAATTCTGCCCCGGTAATTTCCCTTCGTTTTAATTTTTCAATTTCCTCCGCACTATCTTCTTTCAGCTGATCAGAAATCAGATCATTATGAATACACCAGTTCAGGAACATTCCTGTATGGGTGGCACCGTTTTTCTCAGGAAGTCCTTCCGGGAAATCACCCCCGTAATGCCATGAGGCATCATCATATTTAGACATACTTATAAACAATTTTCGTCAAAAATAGAAAAAATCAATTTATATTGCCCGTCACCAAGAATTTTCCGTCATTTGTAAAAAGATTTTTTTCGAAGATAGAATATGGAAAAAGCTGTTCTGATCACCATCGGTGATGAAATCCTTTCCGGAAATACGATAGATACCAACTCTAATTTTATTGCTGCCGAGCTCAAAAATATAGGAATAAAAGTTATTCAGATTTTCACAATTTCAGATGAAATCGAAACCATTAAAAATACGTTAAAGATTGCTTTTGAAACAGGAGACCTGGTCATTACAACCGGAGGACTGGGGCCTACAAGAGATGACAAAACGAAAAAAGCGCTGGCAGAGTTTTTCGATGACGAAATTGCTTTGGATGAGGTCACTTTTAATCATTTGAAAGGTTATATGGAAAGAAGGGGACGCGCTGATATTCTGGAGAGAAACAGGGAACAGGCATTTGTTCCAGCAAAGTCCGTGGTCTTTCAAAACCATTACGGGACAGCACCCTGCATGATGATGGAGCAGAACGGAAAGCTGTCTTTTAGCCTTCCGGGAGTTCCCTATGAAGTAAAACCTTTAATCAAAGATCAGATTATTCCTTATTTGCAAGGGAGGTTCAGCCTTCATTATATTCATACACGGATTGTTTCTGTTGTAGGAATTCCTGAAAGTATTCTCGCAGATATCATTGAAGACTGGGAACTTGCTCTTCCCGGGAACCTGGCATTATCCTATCTTCCGGTCGGAACCCGTGTGAAGCTGAGACTTACAGCTTCCGGAGATAATGAAACAATTTTGAAACAGCAGACAGAAGACGAAATCCAGAAGCTATTGCCTTTGGTAAAAGGCCATGTTATTGCAACTTCAGAAGATAAGATAGAACAGATTCTGGCAGAAATGCTTACCGAAAAACAAATGACAATTGCTACGGCAGAAAGCTGTACCGGTGGTGAACTGGCCAAAATGATAACTTCGGTCCCGGGAAGTTCAAAACATTTTCTGGGAGGGGTAGTAGCTTATGCTACGGAGAAAAAGGTGAAAATTTTAAATGTTTCCCAGGAAACGGTAGATCAGTTTACTGTCGTGAGCGAACAGGTAGCACAGGAAATGGCGAAAGGCTGTCAGGAACTATTTGATTCCCACATTTCTTTATCCACTACGGGAGTGGCAGGCCCCGGAAAAGGTGAGGACGGTAAAGAAGTAGGAACGGTTTTCTATACGATAAGGGTCAATGAAAAAGAAGTAACTTCCAAATTGTATCTTCCCCACCTGGAGAGAGTTGATTTTATGGATTTTGTTTCCCAGAAAGTGATTCAGGATCTCGTAGGGCTTTTGATCAGCGGGTGATATCAAGAAGGATATTTTTAATTTTTTTTTAATTAATTTTTATAGGGTTTTTCACGCTTTTTGAAAATAATTCATCAAAAAGTTCATAAAAGTGGAAAATTCCAAACAGATCTTTCAGACCAACAGCAAAAAACGCTGGAAGAGCGTACAATGGGGAAGCCGTATCTTTATTTTTACCGGATTACTGCTTCTTCTCGCTTTAGGGCTGATGATGGCTCTGGACAAAAGTCCTGAAATTCCTTTTAAAGAAGATTACAAAGCTATAATTACTGCCAATAAACCTTATCTTCAGGAAAATAAAATTTCGAGAGAATATAAAGGATTCAGAAGCTTTATTTCTGAAAAAACGATGCATACCAGCCTGGCCAAGATTGAAAAGGCAAGGGTCGAAAGATTTAAAAATCAAAACAGAAACTGGGCACAATTTCCGGGAGGGATCCGTTCTGCCTTCTACGTAGCGTGGGATCCCCAATCTTTAATGTCGTTAAAACGGAATGTCAGACATGTTAATCTTGTTTTTCCCGAATGGTTCTTTTTGGATCCCAAAACAGGAAATCTGAAAACGAATGTTGATCCGGAAGGATATAAAGTGATCCGGAGAACAGGAGTGGCAACCATGCCTATTTTGAGTAATAATTTTGATAGGGAATTCCGTTCCGAAGGATTAAGAAAAGTACTTACAGATCCGCAGAAGAGAATGAATCTTATTCAGAAAATTACCCGGCAGTGCCAAAAATATCATTTCAAAGGTATTAATATTGACTTTGAGGATATGAATCTGGATTCTGACGAAAACCTGATTGCCTTTATGAAAGAGCTTTCAGAAACATTCAGACAGAACAATATGCTGGTGACTATGGATATCATGACGGATAATGATGACTATAATATCCGAAAACTGGATCCTTATGTAGATTACTTTGTTCTGATGGCCTATGATGAATATTCGGCAGGAAGTGATGCCGGTCCGGTTTCTTCCCAAAAATGGATAGAAGAGCAAACCGGGAAAATTGTAAAGCAAACCTCACCACAGAAAATTATCCTGGGATTGGGGGCGTATGGATACGATTGGAGCTCCAATAAAGATGACAATGCTTCCGTGACTTATATGCAGGCTATTACAAAAGCAAGCGCCAGTAAGGCAATAATCAATTTTGATGATAATACCTTTAATCTGAATTATTCGTACACGGATTCTAAAAATAATACCCATACCGTATTTTTTTAACGATGCTGCTTCTATTTTCAATACGATGCGATTTTCATCAGAATACCCGCTGGCGGGAACAGCCTTGTGGAGATTGGGAAGTGAAGACAGCAGGATCTGGAATTTTTATGACAAAGCCCTTACGTTTACCGGACTTTCAAAACTCAATCTCCAAACATTGGAAAATGTCAAAGGACAAACCATGGTGGATTACATCGGTGACGGTGAAGTGCTGGATGTACTGAATACTCCTCATGACGGAAAAATAGCACTGGAAATTGATTCTAAAGAAAAGATCATTACAGATGAAAATTATATTACCTATCCCAGCTCCTATGAAGTGAAAAAATATGGAGGAGCTCCTCAAAAAGAGCTGGTACTGACATTTGATGACGGACCGGATGAAATCTATACCCCGCAGATTCTGGATGTACTGTCTAAATATCATGTTCCGGCAGCCTTCTTTTTAGTAGGGTTAAATGCTGAGAAAAACCTTCCGTTAGTTAAAAGAATCTATCGTGAAGGTCATGAAATAGGAAATCATACCTTTACCCATGAGAATGTAGCTAAAGTAAGCCCGGAAAGAGCTTTGCTGGAATTAAAACTGACCAGACTCCTGATAGAATGTGTAACAGGACACAGCACCATTCTTTTCCGGGCTCCTTATAATGCCGACTCAGAACCCACCACTTCCGAAGAGATTATTCCGGTAGCACTGGCAAGAAAGCAAAATTATCTGGATATCGGAGAAAATATTGACCCGGAAGACTGGCAGCCCGGAATTACATCTGATGAAATTGTAAAACGGGTAATGGCCGGAATTAAACAGCAGAGAGGAAATATTATCCTGCTTCATGATGCAGGAGGAGAAACAAGGGAGGAAACCGTGAAAGCCCTGAAAACTTTAATTCCAATGCTTCAGAAACAAGGATATCACTTTACCAATCTTACCAGTATCCTGCATAAGACAAAAAATGAACTGATGCCGGAAGTACCTAAAACAAGATCCTACTATGTGATGCAGCTTAATCTGGTTTTGGCGACCATTATTTATGGGGTTAGCCGTTTTCTCGTTGCGCTGTTTACCATCTTTATTATATTGGGGTTGATAAGATTATTGTTGATGGCCTACTGGGCTTTTAAGGAAAAAAAGAATGAAAGGAAACATGAAGGTTTTCCCGTTCTGAAATCATACCCGAAAGTTTCCATCATTGTTCCTGCCTATAACGAAGAAGTCAATATTGTATCATCCCTGAACAACCTGTTAAAACAGACTTACCCGAATTTTAATATCATCATGGTAGATGACGGAAGTACTGACACCACATATGATAAAGCCAAAGAAGCATTTCCCAATCATCCTAAGCTGGAGATTTTTACCAAAACCAATGGTGGAAAAGCAACGGCTTTAAATTTTGGAATTTCCCAAACTGATGCAGAATATGTGGTGTGTATAGACGCTGATACCAAATTGCAGCAGGATGCCGTAAAATATCTGATTGCCCGATTTTTAAATGCCCGCCCTGAAGAAAAAATTGCAGCGGTAGCAGGAAATGTAAAAGTAGGAAACACAGTAAACTGGCTTACAAAATGGCAGGCTATAGAGTATACGACCAGTCAGAATTTTGACAGGCTGGCTTACGCTCATATCAATGCCATAACAGTAATTCCGGGTGCTATCGGTGCATTCAGAAGATCAGTGATTATGGAAGCGGGCGGATATTCTTCAGATACACTGGCTGAAGATTGTGATATTACTGTGAAAATCTTAAAAGTAGGATATACTGTTGCCAATGAAAACCGGGCCGTAGCAGTAACAGAAGCTCCGGAAACTGTAAAACAGTTCTTAAAACAGCGCTTCCGGTGGACCTATGGAATTATGCAGATGTTCTGGAAGCAAAAACAGACTTTCCTGAGTCCGAAACATAAAGGATTGGGCCTTTGGGCAATGCCTAATATCTTATTATTTCAATACATTATTCCGTTTTTTTCTCCATTGGCAGATCTTATCATGTTTTTTGGAATCTTATCCGGAAATGGAAGTAAAATATTTACCTATTATCTGATTTTTCTTCTGGTAGATGCTTCTTTGGCACTGGTTGCATTTATTATGCAGCGGGAGAAATGGGTTAATCTGATATATGTTGTTCCACAGAGATTCGGGTACAGATGGCTGATGTATATTGTATTGTTTAAAAGTTTAAGAAAAGCATTGAAAGGCGAAATGCAGTCCTGGGGATTCCTGAAAAGGACAGGTAATGTAAAAGAGATAGCAGCTTCTAATATGTAATCAGAGTTAGTTGAGAAAATTAAAAGATGGGTGATGGGAGATGGAAGGTGGAAGTCATGAATGTCATAAAAATGACTGCCACAACCTTTTTTACCTTTACTCTTGGTAATGGTCAGCTAAAAGTTACTTCCAGCCTCATTCTCCGGCTTCGGACCCGCTTAAATTTTATGATACTCTGACGTTATTTGTTTAAATTTGTTTTCATAAAAGTAACAAATAGTAAATAAATCATACATATTGTATAAATTGTTATCATAATGAAAAAAATAACGCTTTCTTTGTTTTTAATAGCAGGGATCTGCTCTCAGAATACCATGAGTGCACAGGCTAAAGCTGCTAAAGTAGCAGTGAACAACACAGATAAAGGCTTAGACCTTAGCTTGATGGATACTTCAGTACGTCCACAGGATGACTTTTATAATTATGTGAGTGGAACCTGGATGAAAACAGCCAAAATTCCATCTGATAAGCCGACCTGGGGAAGCTTTAATAAACTGGCGGAGGATACGGATAACAATTCAATGACGATCCTGAACTCCCTTTTGAAAGATAAATTCGCTGACGGAAGCGAAGGCAAGAAGATCCAGGATTTATATGCAACCTTCATGAATGTGGAGAAAAGAAATGCTGACGGAATTAAGCCTATCCAGGAAAATCTGAATAAAATTGACGCCATCAAAAACCTTGCTGATCTTCAAAACTACCTGGCTTCTGTAACGAAGGAAGGAGAAAATGTTTTTTACGGATGGGGAATTGATGCAGACCTTAAAGATTCTAAAATGAACGCTGTTTATTTAGGAAATGCCTCTTTAGGATTAGGAAGAGATTATTACCAGAAAGTAAACGAAAAAAATACGGAAGCAATTGCAGAATATCAGAAATATGTAGCTTCCATGTTAAAAGAACTGGGATACAAAAATGCTGATGAAGCAGCAAAAGGTATCGTTAATTACGAAAAAAGCATTGCACAAACTTATCTGACAAACGAGCAGAGCCGTGACAACACCCTTCAGTACAATCCTCAGACAATGGCAGAATTGTCAACGCTGGTAAAAGGAGTTGATATTCCGGGATACCTTAAAAAAGTGGGTGTGAATACAGATAGGGTAATCATTGGAGAACTTGGCTATTATAAAAACTTTGATAAATTAGTAAGTGCTCAGAACCTTCCTGTAATTAAGGATTATCTTAAATTCCATATGATCAACGGAAGTGCTTCTTACCTGAGTGAGAAACTGGGAGACATGAAATTTGCTTTTTATGGAAAATACTTAAGAGGCCAGCAGGAACAAAGAGCCCTGAATAAGAGAGGCTTTGAATTGATCAACAGAAACCTGGGTGAAGCTTTCGGAAAATTATATGTAGAGAAATATTTCCCGGCAGAAGCTAAAGCTCAAATGGTGGAACTGATTGATTACCTGAAGAAAAGTTTTGCCGTTCATATCAATAACTTAGCCTGGATGTCTGCTACAACGAAGGAAAAGGCGATGCAGAAATTGAATAAATTCACTGTAAAAGTAGCCTATCCGGATAAATGGAAAGACTATTCTAAGCTGAACATTATTTCTGAAGCAAAAGGAGGCACACTATACCAGAATCTTCAGAATGTTTCAGAGTGGCAGTATAATAAAGACCTGGCTAAAATCGGAAAACCGGTTGATAAAACAGAATGGGGAATGACTCCACAAACGGTAAATGCTTATTACAATCCGGTAAATAACGAGATTGTATTCCCTGCAGCCATTCTTCAGCCTCCATTTTTCAATCCTAAGGCTGATGCAGCCGTAAACTTCGGTGGTATCGGAGCTGTTATCGGTCACGAAATGAGCCATGGATTTGATGATTCAGGAGCTCAGTTTGATGCTGATGGTAACCTGGTAGACTGGTGGACTCCGGAGGATAAGGCGAATTTTGAGAAAGCAACAAAAGCTTTAGCCTCTCAATACGACAAATATGAGCCGGTAAAAGGAACTTTCGTAAACGGAACATTCACAAACGGTGAAAACATCGCCGATTTAGGTGGAGTGAATATTGCTTACGATGCCCTTCAGATGTACCTGAAAGATAAAGGAAACCCGGGTAAGATTAGCGGATTTACCCAGGATCAGAGATTCTTCTTAAGCTGGGCAACCGTTTGGAGAACGTTATCCAGTGAAAAATATATGATTAACCAGGTGAAAACAGACCCACATTCTCCTGGATATTTCAGAAGCTTTGGACCGTTAATCAATGTTGATGCTTTCTATAAAGCATTTGATGTGAAAAAAGGAGATAAACTTTACAAAGCTCCGGAAGACAGAATCAAAATCTGGTAAAATATATAAACCGCTCAGCAATGGGCGGTTTTTTGTTTTCGGGGATGGTCTACCCAAAAACCTGAAAATCCAATATTATTTTATCGGTTACAGGAAAAATATTGTCCTGAACCTGTCCCTGTCTTCCGTATTCCGGAACACCATTACTGAATACTTTCCATCATTTTCCAATTATCCTTCATCACTTATCATTAAAGTTTGTATATTTGATACGTTTGTGTTAAATCAAAAATTATCTTTAATGAAAAAGCTAAATATTGGGATACTTGCCTTTCGGGTATTGTATTTCTGAATTCGTGTGGTACGGCAAAAACTGCAGGCGCAGATGTAAAAGCAGAAGCTGCAGCAGCTGTTGAAAAGCCGGTGAAAGAAGAAATAAAAGACGAGGGGATCAACCTGTCCTACATGGATACCAATGTCCGTCCGCAGGATGACTTTTTTAGCTATGTAAACGGAAATTGGGTGAAAACTACCCAGATTCCTTCCGACAAGGCAAGCTGGGGATCTTTCAATGCATTGAGAGAAAATGTAGATGATGCTTCTCTGGATATATTAAATAAAATTTTAACGGAATCTTATCCTGCAGGATCTGAAGGTCAGAAAATTCAAAACCTGTATGCTTCTTTTATGGATACCAATAAGAGAAATGCAGAGGGCTTAGCACCCATCAAAGGAGATTTGGCAAAGATTGATGCTATTAAAAACCTTAATGATCTTCAGAAATACCTTTTGGAAGCTACAAAATTAGGAGACAACTCTTTTTATGGCTGGAGAGTAGGGGCAGATATGAAAAACTCTAAAATGAATGCAGTATATCTTGGAGGCCCTGATCTTGGTTTGGGAAGAGACTACTATCAGAAAGTCAATGAAGCCAATACGAAAACGTTGGCAGAATACCAGTCATATGTTGGAAAACTATTTGGTGTTTTAGGATATAAAAACTCAACACAGGCGGCCCAAAATGTAGTGGATTTTGAAAAACAACTGGCTAACTATCTGCTGACCCTTGAGCAGAACAGGGATGCTAATCTGAGATATAACCCTAAAAATGTTTCAGAACTGTCTGGATTGGTCAAAAATATTAATCTTGCCCAATACCTGAAAGACGCAGGAGTAAATACGGACAGGGTAATTATCGGAGAATTGAAGTATTATCAGAATATGGATCAGTTCCTTACCCAGAAAAACCTTCCTTTATTAAAAGATTATTTAAAATATCATGTTATTAATGGAAATGCGAGTAATCTTGATGATGGATTGGAACAGATCAGGTTTGATTTCTATTCAAAATACCTGCAGGGACAGAAAGAGCAGCGTCCTATGAACAAAAGAGGGCTTTCCCTTGTAAACGGTGTTTTGGGAGAGGCCTTCGGAAAATTATATGTAGAGAAATATTTTACTCCTGAAGCCAAACAGCAGATGGAAACCTATATTGACTATTTATTAAAATCATTCAAAACACATATTGCCAATATAGATTGGATGTCTCCTGAAACGAAAGTAAAAGCACAGGAGAAACTGTCTAAGTTTACAGTGAAAATTGCTTATCCGGATAAATGGAAAGATTATTCCAAACTACAGGTGGAGTCACCAAAACAAGGGGCTACCTTATATTCCAATCTTCAGAATGTATCAGCCTGGCAATATCAGAGAAGCCTGGATAAGGTAGGAAAGCCGGTTGATAAAACAGAATGGGGAATGACACCACAAACGGTAAATGCATACTATAGCGGATCAAATAATGAAATTGTATTCCCGGCTGCAATCCTTCAGCCTCCTTTTTATAATCCTAAAGCAGATGCTGCTGTGAATTTTGGGGGGATTGGAGCGGTAATCGGCCATGAAATTTCCCATGGTTTTGATGACAGTGGCTCCCGTTTCGATGGAGACGGAAACCTGAATAACTGGTGGACGGATGCCGATCGTAAAAACTTTGATGCAAAAGTAGGGCAGTTAGCGGCACAATATAGTGCTTATGAGCCTGTAAAAGGAAGCTTTGTAAATGGCAAGTTTACAAGCGGAGAAAACATCGGAGATTTAGGAGGTGTAGCTGTAGCTTATGACGCCCTTCAGATGTACCTGAAAGATAAAGGCAACCCGGGGAAAATCAGCGGATTTACCCAGGACCAGAGATTCTTTATGAGCTGGGCAACCGTCTGGAGAACAAAAGCCACCGATCAGTATATGACCAATCAGGTAAAAACAGACCCGCACTCCCCGGGAGTATTCAGGGCATTCGGCCCGTTGGTGAATCAGGATGCATTTATCAAAGCATTTGACATCAAACCGGGAGATAAAATGTATAAAGCTCCTCAGGACAGAATAAAAATTTGGTAGCCTTACCAAAAATTGTTAGAAAAGAAAGAATCCGTCTCGCGTTAAGTTGAGATGGATTCTTTTTTAATATTCTTTTTTATAATTCCGGAGGACAAACTTTATTCCGGTTTCTATAATGTCTCCCATCGTTTTACAATACTTGAAATTGATATCGTAGGTGAATTTCTGTAAAGCCGTCTTAAGTTCTACGACATTCGCTTCCGGTGCGATATTGTCTTTTTTCATAATAGAAATGAGTTCATCGAATCGGTTTTTGCTGCTGGTCACTCTTTTTACGATTTGAGAACGTACTTCCTTACGGTATTGCTCTATAGAACTGGGCTTCAGTTTTTCAAGTACCATATTGACCATTGGGTTGTTTTCCTTGAAATATTGGGGAAGATAGACCTTCAGATTCCCTTCATACGTTTGCTGATCAAAATCAATAGGACGGATTCTGTAAATAACCTGGTCGAAGTCATGTATAGGAATAACAACATAATTATAAGATCGCATGTCACCAAGGAGCCCTATAAGACAGCGCTCATTGAATTTCACAAACTCCTTGGAAATCTGTGCTTTTTCCAGTTCCGTACAGTTGAGCATATGTTTCTGAATAAAAATATCTCCGGGGATTCCTAAAATATGCTCTTCTATTAAGGTGTTTTTATAAATCAGGAAGTTAATCCTGTTGGGAGAAAGCAGGTCCTCAAGTTCCAGTCCGTAGATGCGGGAAGCATCCGCCTGTTTAATATAAAAAATTGGTATAGTTATCATTCAGGATATTTCTCACCCGAACCCGAAATGGCTTAGAATTTCCAAAAGTACAAAAGTCAATTGTATCCACTTTCAGATAGGGTAGAGTAGCGGTATCTCCGTCAGAATGTAGGAGCGTATAAATCTTATTTAAACTAGCCTCTATTTCTTTAAACTCATGTTCAGGGTACATCACGCCAAGCCACAAAGTATCTTTGCCGTCTTTATCGAGAATATTCACGCTGTCACTAAATCTGAGAAGGTCTTCGTACAAAAATTGGATCTTGGTCGTTCTGTTATATTTTTCCAGATATTGCTGTAATTCCTCCGAAATTGGAAATATGGGTTTTCTAAACGCTATTTTTACATCTTTCATCACACAATTCACTTTCTTTAAATATAAAGAATATTTTTTGTAAGGTTTGAGGAATTCTTATTTTAACATTCATGTGATACTTTTTTATATAGAATAAATCAAACGAAAGTTTTATTTTATTTTTTCTTAAATTATTTTATTTTTCATAGCTTAGTGACATCATAAGGCTTTGGTTTTATGTTGAATAATTGTAGATAAATTTAAATAAATCAAGAAAAATCTTGACAAAATTTTGTATGTTACAGTTTTTTTTTAAATTTAAACGTTGGATTGGTAATTTATTTGACCCATCGGTAAATTACTCAGAAACAGATCCAAACCAGAATAAGAAATCTCAAAATAATAATAATATGGCAATGTTTAATTATGGAGTTGGCGGAAACGAGGTAAAAGTAGACGCTAATGAAGCTATTCAGGAAATACAGGAAAATAAATCACTGATAGTAAGCCAGCTTACAACAGAAGAATCTTATACCCCTGAAATTGTAACAGGATTAAAAACAGTGGAAGACGTTTTCAAACATTTTCAGCCTTCAGTGTCGGTACAGCATGAAACAGAAGACGGAAGTGTGGTGGAAGAGGAATTCCGTTTTCAAAATCTTGGAGACTTTACTCCCAAAAGCCTTACTCAGAAATCAGATTATCTGCAGCAACTGAGTATGGAGCAGGAGCAGTACAACAAAATTGTACGTCAGCTGAAAACAAATAAAATTCTACGCAATATGCTGGAGAACGATCAGACAAGAGCGGCGTTCATAGAAGTATTGAAAGAAGTGGCACAAGAACTTGAAAATAATTAAAGACTTTACATTAAATCATGGATAGTAAATTACAGGCGCAAGAAAGTCAGCAGCAGGGACAGCAGCAACATTCAGGGCAACCGAAAGGTAACCCGCTTGCGGAACTCAATAAAATGGGAGGCTTTGGCTTTGTTGAATCCGTTGTAGACGGAATCGCCAATATGAACCCTACAAGAAAGGCAAGAAAAGAAATCTTCCTTAACGATAGCAATAAAGCAGACGAAAGAAAAGAACTTCTTCAAAAAATCAACCTTTGGGTAAGTCTTTTGGAAGGGAATGAATCTGCAGATAAAATGGCAGAAACATGTAAAAGCAAAGCTCAACAGGCAGATCAGAATCTAAAGAAAAACCTGAAGAATACACTGGATGCTGTACGTTTGCTGGAAACCAACTATAGAACAGTAGCCCAATTCTATAAAAATACAGAACTGGACAAAGTGGATAACGTAAGCATTGTGAATGCAAGCCTTGAGCAGGTTTCGGATCTGGATAACCCTTTGTTCATTGATGCCATCGCTGAAGAATTCAAAAATTACTATGACCGTCTGGACCTTAGGGATAACTATTCAATCCTTGCCATACCAGGATATTTAGGATCCAATAAAGTGATTGAGAAATGGGCCAAAATCTGTAACGAGAATAAAGTAATGATGGTTACAGACTTTGCTAACCTTGATAAACCGGATGACGTAGTAGACTTATTCCACTCAGCAAACCTTACAGGAGGCGAGCTTCACAGAAGTAATGTGATTATGACATGTAACTGGCTGGTAGGACGTGGAAAAGCTGAAGAAGTAGGCGAAGAGGAAAATGTAGAACTTCCACCTTCCACCTCATTAGCCGGTAAAATCCATAAGACATTAATGTCTCAGGTAGCGGCCGGTAAAAAACATGGTAACATCAACGAAGTAGACGCTGTAAAATTCGAATTGAAGAAAAGTGAAATTTCGCAGTTAGAAAAAATGGGTCTTGTTCCAATGGTAAATGAATACGGAAAAATTATGGCTTTCTCTGCGAAAACATTATTTACAGGAGACAATATTGGTCTTCAGACGTATTCAGTAGTTCGTGTATTCGATTACGTAACCAAAGTTTTATTAGACTTCCTGAACAGAAGAGCCTTCGAAAACTGGAATGCTAAAAATGAAGATGACCTTAGAAGACAGATCGTAACCTTCCTGGATAATATCAAAGGACCGGATAAACTTATTGAAAAGTTTAAAATTGTTCGTTTTGAGCAGGATAGAGTAAACAAAGACAGAGTATGGCTTGACATTCGTATGACGCCTTATTTCCCTACAAAAAGCTTCGTTATTAAATTAGACGGACACAAAGGAGATGATGGTAACGAATGGGATGCAGAATACGCACAGGAATAAAAAAAAACATATTTAAAATAAAAAAAACCGATGCAATTTTTACATCGGTTTTTTTCTACCAATACTTATGAATATTAATATGAAAAAAAAAACTGACCATTGTTCTCCCTGCATTATTAATGGTGTTTTTGTCCAGCTGTGAAAAGAAATATCAAAGTCCCGGTCATTATAAAAATGATCTTTTTGCTGATGAGCATCAGGCAGGAAAAGCTTATATCATGAATAAAGATGAGTGTTTTGATGGTAGTGAGCTGGTGATAGCAAGTTCCGGAGTGAAACTGGCAGACAGTTCAAAAGGTCGGGGAAAACCGTTTTTTATTTATAAAATAAGTTCCGGAAAAGTTTTGAAGACCGTCAGGGATTCAGTAGTGGAATATCCGCTTCAGTTTTTATCCAACCAAAGATTGAAACTGAAGAAGGGAGATTCTATGTATGTTTATCTGAAAAAGCTTGAAGGATACCGCTTTATTGTAAAAGACAAGCAAAACCTTAAGTACCAATGGCTGAGGGCAGCACCCGTATATTCTGTGAAGAAAGAATAATTTTTAACGGATTCATTTCAAAATATATATGAAAAAAACAAGCTTCTCGTTATAAGTGAAAGTATGAGTATCCGGAAGATTATTCTTTTGGATCTGACTTAAAAAACACAAAGATATGGTAGGAGTTAGTTTTGAAACGTGGTCTGAGATCAAAAGAAAGCCGATGAATATGGGCAATGCTATGGTCCTGAATGCTTATGTTGCTAAATTTGAAGACAATAAATATGTCCAGATCAATTCGGCTTCTGTAGGCGATACAGTGTATATTATTGTTGAAACAATAGGCTTAACCGGTAAAAAAATAGAAGTGAATCTGTTGGACCGTGATGGGATCCTGGACGGTAAAAACTTTTCTGTAGTAGATTTACTTCAGGATGATAAAGATACACAAGGCTTACTTACTGCAATTGTGGATAAACAGGGAAAGGCCATCTACAAAGTTAAACTCCAGCCTTCTTCAGATAAAAAAGACATTGAAAACTGGGGAAATAAAATCAATAAGACCAAAGATAAAAAAATATATACCTGTTTATTGGTGGATGTTGATAAACATAATCCAGGAGTAAATATTACTTATACCGGACGAAATGCGAAAGATCATGAAAACGATTCCCGGAAATCTTCCAAAACCAATTACTGGCTTGATGAAAACGGAAAATGGTTTGAATTGAAAAAGAAAACTCCGGTGATTGTTATAGATCCTGGTCATGGAGATAATAATTCAAAAAACTCAGTATATGATCCTGGTGCCGGTAGTGGTAAAGAATATGAAAAAGATTATGCTTTAATCATAAGCAAAGCTATTAAAAATGAATTAGAAAAAGAGCATTTTACTGTATATATGACTAGAGAAGCTGATATAAATGTTGATCCTAAAGGTCCATTAAATTGGCGATATGAGTTTGCTAATAAGAAAAAAGGAGACATATTTATCAGTGTTCATTTAAATTCAGGTACAGATAACAATGTTTTTTCGGTATATCAACAAGGGAAAGGGAATGAAACACAAAGCAAAAATTTGGCAAAGGAAATAATGGAAAAGTTGAGGCCTATAGTGACAGTACCTGACAATAATATCAGACAAGTAAAAGGTTATACCAGATTCAGTACCCTTGCTGTATTGAATAATTTTAAAGGTGAAGCAGGAATATTAATGGAATTTGGTGGAATAGATAGTTCAGCAAACCAACAAAATATAAAGGGCAATAAAGATAAAATAGGAAAAGCTGTAAAAGATGGAGTCATTACTTATTTGGAGAAAAAAGTATAATCTATTTATTATACCAATTATACTTTACTGTTCCGTACAATGCAGTAAAAATACACAAACTGCAAATACAGAACAGAAACATAATATTTTATCGTATGACTCATTAATTAAAAAATATACCAGAGAAAAGGTATATATTGGTATCTATTTCACTAATAAATGTTTCAAAAATAATTTTGAATATTATAAAAAAGAATATTCAGCATAATCCTTGTGATCTTACAAAAGAAATTGATGCTTATATACATGATAATACTTATAAATCATGCACAATTAACAATGTAAAAGAGATTGATAAATGGTGTAGGATTGAAGCCGGGCTAAACGAGATTCCAATACAAAGTGATGAAGGAGTTACTTTCGAAGAGATTATTTATAATATGGAAATTGGGAAAAGGTTTTATGCAAAATATCTTAAAGATAAAAATCAATATTATGGATCATTGGATTTTCAACAGTCTTGTTCATTGTATTATGATGTAGTTAATTATTTGTATAATTTAGATTCGGATGATTATAAGAATTTTATGCAAGAATATTTTGATTATTACCATAAACTTAGTGTATCCTAAGTAAAAATATTTTCTGTTTACCATTTATGAGCTTCTTACATCTGTACGCTGAAAAGAAAAAGAATAAGCTTATCTTTGCAGCATTGAATAATGTACATGGATGAAGAGAAATAAACTCTTCAATGAATTAAACAGACTAAGCTTTTTGGAAAAAAATAAAACAGTCACAAGTTTTCTTCATATAGGAAACAGGCTTTTGGAATGGTATAGGAATAATGCCAGGGATTTACCTTTCAGACAGACTAAAGACCCATATAAAATCTGGATCTGTGAAATTGTATTTCAGCAGACAAGGATTAACCAGGGCCTTAATCATTACAACAACTTTATTAAAAGGTTTCCGGATGTAAAAACCTTAGCTGAAGCTGAGGAAAATGAAGTTTTGTTACATTGGAAAGGATTGGGCTATTATTCCAGGGCAATTAATATTCATAAAGCTGCCCGGCAGATTATGAATGATTATCAGGGAATTTTTCCTGCAGAATATGAAGAAATTTTAAAATTAAAAGGCGTAGGCAAATATACGGCTGCAGCGATTTCGAGTATTTGTTTTGGCGGAAAGATTCCTGCAGTTGACGGAAACTTTTACCGCGTTCTAAGTCGCCTGTTTGCTGATGATTTTGATATTTCCAACGCAAAGGCTTTTGCTTATTTTTCAGAACTGGCAACTTTAGTGATGCCCGATAATGTGGGGGATTTCAACCAGGCGATGATGGATCTGGGCTCTGAAATCTGTAAACCCAAAAACCCTCTTTGTGGAGAATGTCCGGTCCATGAAGATTGTCTGGCTTTTTCATTACAGAAAATTTCAGACTATCCGGTAAAAACGAAGAAAGTAAAGGCAGAAGACCTGTCTTTAACATATTATTTTGTTCACAGAAATGGAGAATTTCTGATCCGCCAGAGAAAAGATGACTTTATCTGGAAAAAATTATTTGAATTCCCGTCTTTCCTCCCTGAGACAATGAAAACTTTTATTACCGGCTCAAAAATAATCAGTCATAAGCTTACCCATAAGAACTTAAGCATTGAAATATTTAATGTTGAAGTTACCTCGGAAAAGATCTGGAATGATTTTATCACTGAAAATCAATACCTGATTACCAACTTTGAAGCCTCTCATGAAAAATCATTTCCAAAGCCTTTGGAAAATTACATTCAAAACTCTCTGAAAGACTGAAATTTGTCTTCTTAAATCTGAAATCTAATTTGTACTTTTGCAAAATGATAAAAAAAAGTCATTTTTATTTTTGTATCACTGCTTTTAATCTCATGTGGAAAAGATCCGGTTCCGAAACCTTACGGTGAACTGCGTTTGGAATATCCGGTTCCGAAATACCAGAAGTTTGAAAACAATTGTGCCTATACTTTTGAATATTCAGATTTTGCTTCAATAAGCCCGGCCAAAAAACCTTGCTGGTTCTATCTGAATTATCCTGAAATGAAAGCCAAGGTTTTCGTTACGTATTATCCGATACAGAATGACTTTGCAGAACATATTAAGGAAGCAGAGAAAATGGTATATGAGCACACCATTAAAGCCAGTGCTATAGACACTAAATCTTTTGAATATCCGGAAAAGAAAGTGTATGGAAACTTCTATGAACTTAAAGGACAGAGTGCTTCCAACCTTCAGTTTTACATTACAGACAGTACAAAACATTTTGTAACTGCTTACTTATACTTTAATTCCAGGCCTAAACCGGATTCTTTAGCTCCTGCAGTGAACTATATCAAAAACGATATGAAACACCTGCTGGATTCTTTTGAATGGAAAAAATAATTACTTTTAATATACATTGAAAAATATATGAAACTTTTAGTTGTAGGAAGTGTTGCATTTGATGCAATCGAAACGCCATTTGGTAAGACGGATAAAATTTTAGGTGGAGCTGCCACTTATATTGGAATTACTTCATCTATTCTAGGCGTTAAATCTGGTATCGTTTCTGTAGTAGGAGGAGATTTCCCACAGGAACATCTTGATATGTTCACAGACAGAGAGGTAAATATTGAAGGAATTGAAATCGTAAAAGAAGGAAAAACATTCTTCTGGTCTGGTAAATACCATAATGACCTGAACACCAGAGATACATTAGCCACAGAAGTAAATGTGCTGGAAAATTTTGACCCTAAGATTCCGGATTCAATGCAGGACGCTGAAATCTTATTACTTGGAAACCTACACCCGGGTGTTCAGTTGTCCGTACTTGAAAAAATGAATAACCGTCCTAAACTGGTTATCCTTGATACAATGAATTTCTGGATGGATTCTGCATGGGATATATTGATGGATATGATTGCCAAAACCGATGTGATTACCATTAATGATGAAGAAGCAAGACAGCTTTCAGGAGAATATTCCTTAGTAAAAGCAGCTAAAAAAATCCATACAATGGGTCCTGAGTATGTGATCATTAAAAAAGGAGAGCACGGAGCTTTACTTTTCCATGATAACAAAGTATTTGCGATCCCTGCACTTCCGTTAGAAGATGTTTTTGATCCTACAGGAGCAGGAGATACCTTTGCCGGTGGGTTTGCCGCTTATCTTGCCAAAAAAGGGAAAATAGATTTCGATACTATGAAATCTGCTTTGATCGTAGGGTCTGCAATGGCTTCATTTACCGTAGAAAAATTCGGAACAGAAAGAATCCAGGAAGTAAATGAATCAGATATGTTCAGCAGATTGAGACAATTCAAAGAATTGACAACATTTGATGTTGAACTGCAGTAAATAAGTCTTTTTAAGAAATATTTATAATAAAAAATTGAGTGAAATTCGTTAAGAATTCTAAATTTGCAACTTGTTAAAATAGTAAAATGACAAATAAACTAAAAATCACTTTTCTTCTTGGGATCTTCATGATGGTATTCTCTTCCCATATGATGAACGCCCAGCTTAAACAAGGAGATTTAGTGGATGGTATTGCTGCTGTTATTGGAGATGAAATTGTTTTGGAATCTGATGTGAATGAACAGATGAATTATGCAAAACAGCAGGGAGCTTCCGATACAGACAAATGTGAATTCCTGGAAAACCTGATCAGCAATAAACTTCTTGTATATGAAGCAAAAAAAAGATACGTTAATTGAAAACCGTTCTGCTGCAATCAAAGAACAGGCTAATGCAAAATACCGTCAGTTGCTTTCTCAATTTCCGGATGAAAAAACAATGCTTGCCGCTTATAAGTTCAGAAATGCTTATGAAATGAAGAATGCGATCGAAAAGATCGATACAGACCAGTATTACGGACAGGCAAAATACCAGAGGGTAACGGATAAAGCAGATGTAACTCCGAATGAAGTTACAGACTTTTATAATATGTATAAAATGCAGTTGCCGCAGGTAAAAGATGAGGTAACCTTAGCGCAGATTATGATGTATCCTAAGCTTACCGAAGCTCACAAGCAAGATTTAATCAACAGATTGAAAAAGATCAAACAGGATATTCTGGGAGGAGAAAGTTTCGAAAGCCAGGCAAGAATCTATTCTGAAGATGAGGGATCAGCTTCCAATGGAGGTCTGTATAAAAACATCAACAAAGGGCAGATGGTAAAGCCGTTTGAGGCTGCAGCATTAAACCTTCAGGAAAATGAAATCTCTGATCCTGTAGAATCGGATTTCGGGTACCATATTATTCAGCTGGTGAAAAAGTCCGGGAAAGTATATGATGCAAGACATATCTTGCTGAAAGCTACTCCAACGGAAGATGAGATTAAAACAGCAAAAGCAAAATTAGATAGCATCAGAGGTCTGGTTTTAAACGGTAAAATGACATTTAAAGATGCCGCTTTCAAATTCTCAGATGATAAAAGAACCAAATTCAACGCAGGGGTAATTCCTGGAGGAGATGGCTCTGATAAAATTGAAAGAGAAAGTATTCCGGGAACGATCAGCTATGAGCTGGCAGGGTTAAACAAAGGAGATATCACCACAGCTTTTGAAGATGAAGATAACAGAAGAAAAGTGGTAAAAATCATCAGAATGGATGATGTAATCCCTTCCCATCAGATTACTCTGGAAACAGATTTCAGCAGAATTAAACAAATGGCGCTGAATAAAAAGAAAAATGAAATGGTTGAAAAATTCGTCAACTCCAAATTGCCGACAACCTTTATTTCCATAGACGGACGGTATGATAACTGTAAATTTAAGTCCAACTGGAAAAAAGAATCAATCAAAAAATAAACAGATAAGCCTTCAGAACTCCTGAAGGTTTTTTTGTGTGTGAAACCAAGCTTATTCATACTGTTAAATGATTCTGAAGGCCATTTCGTCAACTCCCACAATGAGGTTTTTATTCAGATTTCTGTTTCTCATTTTCTGACTGAAATTTTCATTATTTTTTCTTCCCAATCTTTGTTTTTAGTATTTTTACACATGAGCAATTTTATAGATTTCAACTCTGCGAAAAAACTTCATGATATGCAGACAAGCCAAAACAGAATTACACAGCTTTTTGAAATAAAATATCCTGTTATTCAGGCCGGTATGATCTGGCATTCCGGATGGAGGCTGGCCTCAGCCGTTTCTAATTGTGGCGGATTGGGATTAATAGGAGCAGGAAGTATGTATCCGGATATCTTAAGAGAAAATATTCAAAAGTGTAAACAGGCAACAGATAAGCCTTTCGGGGTAAATGTCCCTATGCTGTATCCCAATATTGAAGAGATCATTCAGATTATTTTGGAAGAAGGAGTTAAAATTGTATTTACATCGGCAGGTAATCCCAAAACCTATACGGAATCTTTGCAAAAAGAAGGAATAAAAGTAGCCCATGTGGTTTCTTCTACCAAATTTGCCATCAAATGCGAAGAGGCAGGAGTAGACGCTATTGTTGCCGAGGGTTTTGAAGCCGGAGGACATAACGGTAGAGATGAGACTACAACTTTCTGCCTGATTCCTAATGTTAAAAAACATACCACCAAACCTCTTATTGCTGCCGGAGGCATTGCTTTAGGCTCACAAATGAAAGCTGCCATGATATTGGGAGCAGATGGAGTGCAGATTGGTTCCCGTTTTGCGGCAACTACAGAAGCCAGTGCCCATGAGAACTGGAAAAAGAAAATTACACAATTACAGGAAGGAGATACCCATCTTACACTCAAAGAACTGGCACCGGTAAGAATGGTCAAAAATAAATTTTTCAACGAATTGGAAGAAATCTATCAGAGTGGAAGAGACAAAGATGCCTTAATTGCTTCATTGGGCAGAGCCAGAGCTAAACGGGGAATGTTTGAAGGAGATATGGAAGAAGGAGAACTGGAAATAGGCCAGGTTTCTGCTTTAATCGATGATATTCTTCCGGTGGAAACAGTTTTTAACCGTCTGCTGAAAGAATTTGAAGAAACAAAAATGCCCGCCTTTTAGAATTTTGAATCAATGGGAGGAAGAATAATAGAAGTAAAGGGTAAGAAACTATATACAGAACACAACTATTCATTCGAAAACAGACCAACAATTGTTTTCTTACACGATTCTTTGGGATCTGTCCAACTGTGGAGGGATTTTCCGGCTGAATTGTCTGATGCAACAAATTGTAACGTCCTTGTGTATGATCGTTTAGGTTATGGAAGATCTTATCCTATGCCCACCCACGAAAGACCGGTTAATTATATGGAACTGGAAGCAGATCTTTTGAATGACCTCCTCATCAGGCTAGATATTGATAACGCAATCCTTTTCGGGCACAGTGACGGCGGAACTATTGCTTTAATTACCGCTGCAAAATACCCGGAAAAGGTAGAGGCGATCATTTGTGAAGCCGGGCATATCTTTGTGGAAGAAGTGACCTTAAAAGGAGTGTATGATGCCTGGGAAGCTTATAAAACTACCAATCTTCCGGAACGTTTACAAAAATACCACGGAGATAAAGTGGAAACCCTCTTCAAAGCCTGGACAGAAACCTGGACCCGGGACGATTACAGAAACTGGAATATTGAATATCTTTTGAAAAATATCACCTGTCCATTGCTATTTATCCAGGGAGAAGCCGATGAATATGGCACATTGGACCAGGTAGAAAAAACCATTTCCCAGGTAAGCGGAAGTGCTGAAAAATATATCATTCCCGGAATTGGCCATACCCCTCATAAAGAAGCACCTGAACAGGTCTTGGAAAAAGCTGCGGATTTTATCAGTAAAAATTCCTGATGTAGTAATTAGCTAAAATGATATTATTTTTGACGTCTTTCAGTAAGGATGGTTCACGTCCGTGTTCGGATCTTAATATTTAGTCCTGGAAAGAGAAACTGCTTTAATTATAACAACTTAAGTTCCGTAGCTATATTTTCTTTGGCCTGCGCTTCGTATTTTTCTTTAAAATAGGCTGTTTTAAAGATGCTCTCAAGTTCAAGAAAATGTTTAAGGACCTTTTTTCGTCCGGGTTTGTAAAGCAGGTCGGGATAAATAGAATATTCTTTACGGATCTTTCGGGTATAATCCAGGTAGATTCCAAAGTCTTTTCCAAGAATTGAAAGATCGGCATCCAGCAAATAATTGAGATCATGATTTTCAGACAGCAAATGCTGCTTGGTTGCTATAATTTGTGTTGAAATAATTTTTATTTCAGATTCATTCACTCCAAGTTCCCCGAGTCTTGATTCTGCAGTTATAGCACTGTTCTCTTCGTTGGACTGAGAAGTGGCGTTATAAATAATATCATGATAGAATACAGAGAAAGAAACGGTAAGGTAATCCGAAATATCATTTTTTACGGTTTCAAGTTCCCGGAACATATTTTCAAGATGCAGAAGGTTATGGTAATATCTGTTTTTTTCAGTGTACTTTGTTTCAATTTCCTTCCATAATCTGCTGATCAGATCCTGATCTTTAGTAAAAGGAAAGCAAAGTTGTTCAAACTGATTTTTTAAATTTACCATGGCAAAAGATAAAAAAAGGAACTTTTAAAAAGTTCCCTTATTCGCTTCCAAAACAGCTTTCAGCTCGGCCCAGCCTCCACCGTTATAACCGTCTTTCAATCCCTGAGCGTTTAAATACTCCAATGCTTTTCCGCTTCTGTTTCCACTTCTGCAGAATAAAATCACTGGTTTCTCAATCGATAGAATCTCATCTTTTCTATCTTCTACCTCACCCAGAGGAATATTCTTTGCTCCCTCTATGCTTCCGTCCATTTCAAGCTCCATAGGCTCGCGAACGTCGATCAATTCATAATTTCCGGATTGTATTACTTCTATTAAAGACATAGTTGTTTATTTAAAAATTAAATTAAGACGAAAGTACGTAATTTTTTTTTTGAAATTTTCTATGAATTTACTTTAGAACAGAGTATATCCCGATATAGGATTATTTTAAAAGCTGCAGATTTATAAAATAATCTTAGTTTTGCACTGTGAAATTATGAATCCAACCGCTGAAAAATATTCTTTACTGATTAAATCCAAAGCAAAAAGTTTTGGGTTTCAGAACTGTGGTATTTCTAAAGCAGACTTTTTGGAAGAAGATGCACCGCGTCTTGAGCAATGGCTTAAAAATAACTTCAACGGAGAAATGAAGTATATGGAAAACCATTTTGACAAAAGATTAGATCCCAGGCTGCTGGTGGAAGGCTCCAAATCTGTAATTTCACTGTCTTATAATTATTTCCCCGAAGAAAAGCTGCCCGTTCTTGAAAATTATAAAATCTCAAAATATGCTTATGCAGAGGATTATCATGAAGTGATCAAAGAAATTCTTCGTGAAATGGTGGCAGAACTTCAGGATGAGATCGGCGAATTCGGATTCAGGGTTTTTGTAGACTCGGCTCCTGTTTTAGAAAGAAGCTGGGCAAGGAAATCAGGAATAGGCTGGGTAGGGAAAAATGCCAATCTGATTACCAAACAAAACGGATCCTTTTATTTCCTGGCAGAAATTATCTGTGATCTGGAGCTTATTCCTGATCATGAAACAACAGATCACTGCGGAACCTGCCGGAAATGTATTGATGCCTGCCCCACAGATGCTATTGTTTCTGAAAAAATCATCGATGGAAGCCGCTGTATTTCCTATGCAACCATAGAATTGAAAAACGACATTCCCGGTTATTTTAAAGATAAAATGGAAGACTGGATGTTTGGATGTGATATCTGCCAGGATGTATGCCCCTGGAACAGATTTTCCGCCCCTCATCAGCAAAGCAGGTTTAAGCCTAATGAAGCCTTGAAAAACTTCAAAAAAGGAGAATGGAAAGAGCTTACCCAGGAAATTTTTTCAGAAATCTTCAGAAAATCACCTGTAAAAAGGACTAAGTTTGCAGGATTGAAAAGAAATATTGAATTTTTAGAGCAATCCTCAATCAAATCTTAGTTGAGATTTTTGGTGACAATTCCTTTTCCGGAATTAGTGAAGTTCCGAACAAAAGCAGATAATCAGCCCATTCCTTAAGATTTCTACTCTAAGGAGGGTGAAGATTTTTTTCAATAAGTTCTTAAAATCCTTTCCCTAAAAAGAAAAATTGACTTTCAGGAGATTAAATCTCACCGAAAATCAACGTCTTTTTTGTATTCTTTTTGGAGCCGTTTTTACTCTTATTTTAAATCTTTTCTGTGACTTGGTGTTTTTACGCATATTTGTGAATATTTCGTAACTAAATATAGTCATTTTTTCGATTAAAACAAATACTTTTATAGAAAATTACAGATTAAATTTTATTAAAACATGACCGTGAAAAGTGCATTATTATATATTTTAAAAATTGTAGGGATCATTTTGGGAATAGTAATCATTTATGTGCTTCTGGGATTACTGATCCCTTATATTCCCGTTTCAGCGAAAGACGACGGACAAAAAAAGGAGATTCCGGTCTATATTTATACCAATGGGGTACATACCGATATTGTAATGCCCGTGAAGAATGATCTCCAGGACTGGAGCCTGAAAATTCCTTTTGCCAATACCAAATCCAAAAGAACGGATTATCAGTATATAGGAATAGGATGGGGAGATAAAGGATTCTACCTTGATACGCCTACGTGGGCTGATCTTAAATTTTCAACAGCTGTGAAAGCTGCATTTTGGCTGAGTGAATCCGCAATGCATTGTACATATTATACAAACATGAAAGAAGGGGATGACTGTAAGATGATTATGATCAGCAGAGGTCAATATGAAAAACTGGTTAAATTTGTCGAAGATAAGTTTGACAGAGACCGGAATGGAAACTTTATGCTGATTCCTACCGATGCTGTTTACGGTGATAATGATGCATTTTATGATGCCAAAGGAACCTACAGCTTTTTGTATACATGCAATACATGGACTAATAATGCTTTGAAAGCAGCAGGTCAGAAAGCGGCACTCTGGACTCCTACTGATTTTGGAATTTTTCAGCACTATAAGTAGAATATGAAAAGACTTTATTTGCTTTTTGCTGTTTTTTTGATTTGCGCCTGTGTCCAGGAAAAAAAAGAAATAAGTGGTAATGATATTATTTCCGAAACAGCCATTGAAAGGAAGCCGGAAACAGATCTGTCTGCATTAAAAAGCAAAGCAGATGAGGCATTGAAGTTCTGTACGATGAAGGATTTTAATACTGATTTCTGTATTTTGATTGATATGAGCCTTCATTCAGGGGTAAAAACGCTTTTTTTATATGGGATTTTAAAAATAAACGTATTTCAAAAAAAATATCTTGTAGGCCACGGATGTGGAAGCAACTCCTGGAGTAAAGATGATTCCAGAGATCATCCGGAATTTAGTAACGAAGATGGCAGCCACCTTTCATCACTGGGAAAATACAAACTGCAGGGAAGGGGATATAGTGAATGGGGAATTAATGTAAAATACCTGATGCACGGCCTTGAAGAAACAAATGATAATGCATTGGCAAGATATATTGTTTTCCATTCATGGGATATGATGAGCGACGAAGAAACCTTTCCTAAGGGCTCTCCGGAAGGATGGGGTTGTCCAACCATATCAAACACTGCGATGAAAGAAGTTGATCCTATGATTCAGAATTCAAAGAAACCGGTTCTCATGTGGATATATAATTGAAAATAAAAATGAAACATATACTTTGCCGTGAACAGCAACTAAGCTGTGATCTTGAAACTGCCTGGAAATTCTTTTCATCCGCGAATAACCTTTCCCAAATTACTTCGGAAGATATGGGATTCATTGTCCTCACAGAACTGGATGATGATCGTATCCATGAAGGAATGCTTATCGATTATTATATCTCTCCGTTGTTTGGAATTAAAATGAAATGGCAGACAGAAATTATCCATGTTGATTTTCAGAAAAGCTTTACCGATTTTCAAAGAAAAGGTCCCTATAAACTCTGGAAACACCATCATGAATTTTTTCCTAACGAACATGGAGTCCTGATGAAAGACACAATAGAATATGAGCTTCCTATGGGTTTTATTGGAGAAATAGCCCACGGCCTTTTTGTCAGAAAAAAACTGGAATATATTTTTGATTATCGTTTCCGGGTACTGGGTAAATTGTTTAAACAGTCACTTTGACAAATCTCTTAATGTGCAGATGTTTTAATGTTTTCATAAGAGAAAATTTTTAATCTTTGAGAAATTTCATGGTGAAAAATGCCTGTTATTTCTACATTCTTTAAGTTTTTTTAACAAATCGGGGAGCTAAAATCCATCAAAAATTCTTATTTTTGCAAACCACTGTTTTTTACTAAAACTAAGTATTCTGATTGACATGGCAGGTCTGAGGTCATTTTTCTTATTGTATGTAATGTTGCTTTTCACCCTATTCAATTCGAATTGGGCAGAAAAATCATTACAAAATATTCCTCATCTTCCGCACGTAAATAACATCCACCTTTTAGATGTTTATGAGGAAGCAGACATGAATACTCATGCTTTACCTGCGGCTTCAAAAATCGTGAAATACTCAGCACGTAAGGATGATCAGGCCGTCGGAGACTTTTCAGAAATCTTAAAACTGACACCGAAAATCACGCTTCCGGATATTGCGCTTTCCATTATCTGCGGCGTCAGATCGTTTCTACATCTCTTCCAGTTGTTTTAGCTTAAGTTATTGAATATCCGCTATTTTTTACGAAAATTTATAACTTAAACATTTAAAAAAATGTATTTGAAAAATGTAATAATTTGCAGTCTTGCAATATTATTCGCTGTGTCATGCAGTAAAGCCAAGAACAAAAACAGCCAAAAAGAAAAAGAAGTTCCCATTCTGGAAATCAAAGAAAAAGATACATTGGTCAGCAACCAGTTTGTAACCGATATCCAGGCGAAAAAGAATGTGGAAATACGCTCCAGAATCGGAGGAATTATACAGCAGATTTATGTTAATGAAGGGCAATTCGTACACCAGGGACAGGCCTTATTTAAAATTAATGATGCCGAATTGCAGATGGAACTTTTGAAAGCGAATGCTGCTCTCAAACAGACTGAAGCAGATGTTCGTATTGCAGAAGTAGAACTTAAGCAGATTCAGAGTCTCCATGCCAAAAAGTTTGTGGCGAATAACGAACTGGAAATGGTAAAAGCAAAATTGTCTTCAGCAAAAGCAAAACATGCCTTCGCCGAAGCAGAGAAAAAAGCCGTATTACAAAAAATAAGCTTTACCAGGATTACCGCCCCTTTTGATGGGGTTATAGACGTTATTCCCCATAAAGACGGAAGTTTGGTGGAAAACGGAACTTTACTGACGACCTTGTCTCAATTGAATGAAGTCTATGCCTACTTTTCCATTCCGGAAAACTTATATTTTGAGCTTTTAGCCAATGATAAAATCGGAAACCATCAAAAGATCGAGCTTACCTTACCGAATGGGGTGAATTACCAGTTTAACGGAGCCCTGAAGACGGCGGAAGGAGAAATCGACCGCACTACGGGTTCTATTCGTTATAAGGCACTGTTTCCCAATCCGGACCGCCTGATCAAACATGGAACATCCGGAAAGCTTATCATTTCCGAGCACCAGGCCAATGCTATCCTGATTCCTCAGAAATCCACTTTCTCCATTCAGGATAAAACCTATGTTTTTGTGGTGAATAAGCAGAATAAGGTCAAAATGACCAATATTAAGATCGGGACAACACTGAGAGATTCTTATCTGGTGGAAAGTGGTCTTAAAAAAGGAGATTTAATTGTTTATGAAGGAACCCAGTCACTGAAAGACGGAGATATGATTACCGTCAAAAAGAAGTATTAACCTTTCCTAATCTTTAAATCAACTTACCATGGTAGAAATGTTTATAAGACGAAAGGTACTTTCGTTGGTTATTTCCATATTATTTGTACTCCTGGGAATTATGGCATTACTGAAGATGCCGATTACCCAGTTTCCCGATATCGTCCCTCCTTCAGTAACCGTAACGGCAAAATATACAGGAGCTAATGCTGAAGTATCGGCCAATGCAGTAGCTCTTCCTTTGGAACGTGCCATTAATGGAGTTCCGGGAATGACCTATATGTCTACGGTAACTTCAAATGATGGTCTTACTTTAATTCAGGTATTCTTTGAAGTAGGAACCGACCCCGATGTGGCGGCAGTAAATGTTCAGAACAGGGTGACAACTATTCTTGATGAACTCCCTGAAGAAGTGATCCGGGCCGGGGTAACGACTGAAAAAGAGGTCAACAGTATGCTGATGTATCTGAATATCACCAGTACGGATCCTAGCCAGGATGAGCAGTTTATCTATAATTTTACAGATATTAATGTTCTTCAGGAGCTGAAACGTATTGACGGAGTAGGGCGTGCAGAAATTATGGGCCAGAAAGAATACTCGATGAGGGTATGGCTGGATCCGCAGAAAATGGCAGCTTATTCAATTTCAGCAGATGAGGTGATCAGCTCATTGCAGAAACAAAATATTTCGGCGGCCCCCGGAAAAGTGGGTGAAACGTCAGGAAAAACTTCCAGTCAGTTACAATACGTCATTAAGTATAAAGGTAAATTTTTTGAACCCAAACAATATGAAGAAGTCCCGATCAGGTCTGATGTGGACGGAACTATTTTAAAACTGAAAGATATTGCCAAAGTAGAATTCGGGGCAATGAACTATGGAATGGTTTCCAAAACGGATGGAAGACCTTCAGCATCTATTATGATGAAACAACGTCCCGGTTCCAATGCCTCAGAGGTTATCGAAAGCGTAAAGGCAAAAATGGAAGAATTAAAAGTAACTTCCTTTCCTCCCGGTATGGAGTACAATATGGCGTACGATGTTTCCAGATTCCTCGATGCCTCTATCAGTGCTGTATTGACAACCCTGATCGAAGCTTTTATCCTGGTGGGAATAGTGGTGTTTATTTTCCTGCAGGACTGGCGCTCAACGTTGATCCCCGTGCTGGCTGTTCCGGTGGCACTAGTAGGAACTTTTGCTTTTATGAATATGCTGGATTTCTCTGTTAACCTTTTGACTTTGTTTGCTTTGGTTCTGGCCATAGGAATTGTAGTGGATAACGCCATTGTTGTCGTTGAAGCCGTCCATGTAAAGATGGAAGAAGGAATGAATGCCCTGGATGCTACCATCAGCGCCACCAAAGAAATTGCAGGTGCAGTAGTGGCTATTACCATTGTAATGTCTGCCGTATTTATCCCGGTTGCTTTTCTTGATGGCCCTGTAGGCGTATTTTACCGTCAGTTTTCACTGACATTAGCTATAAGTATTGTCATCTCAGGAGTAAATGCATTGACACTTACCCCTGCACTCTGTGCAATTATTTTAAAACCTCATGATCATAACAAAAAGAAAACGGTAGTTGACAGGTTTTTCCAGAGTTTTAATACCGGTTTTGACAGACTTACCAACGGATATGTAGGGACTTTATCAAGATTTGCGACAAAAACTACTGTCACTTTTGGTCTATTGTTTCTATTTATTGCACTGACTTTCGTGACGGGTAAATTTTTACCGACAGGGTTTATTCCTATGGAAGACCAGGGAATGGTATATGTAAGTGTTACCACCCCACAGGGAGCAACAGTAGAAAGAACGGAAAAGGTACTGGATGAAGTAACGGTTATTGCCAAAAAGATAGAAGGCGTTGAAAATGTAACCACCCTTGCGGGATACAGTATTGTAACAGAAATTGCAGGTTCATCTTATGGAATGGCTATGATTAACCTTAAAGACTGGAAACAGAGAAGTATTTCAGTAAATGAGCTCATAGCTGAACTTTCCGAAAAAACCAAGTCTATTGCAGATGCTCAGATTGAGATCTTTGCGCCGCCCACGGTTCCGGGATTCGGAAATACAAGTGGTTTTGAACTGCGTTTATTAGACAGAACCGGAGGTACCATCGAAAATACAGATAAGATTACCAAAGATTTCGTGAAAAAACTTAATGAAGCGCCTGAATTACAAAATAGCTTCACCAGTTTTGATGCTACTTTCCCTCAATACATGATCAATGTAGATTATGATATGGCCGCAAAAAAAGGAATTTCCGTAGAAAATGCAATGTCTACCTTACAAACCATGCTGGGGTCTTATTATGCGACTAATTTTATCCGTTTCAGCCAGATGTATAAAGTTATGGTTCAGGCAAGTCCGGAGCACAGGGATACCCCTGAAAGTATTCTGAACCTGTATTTGAAGAATGATAAAGGTGAAATGGTTCCGTTCTCTACATTTATTACCATAGAAAAAGTATACGGACCTGAAGTATTAACGAGGTACAATATGTATATGTCAGCGATGATTAATGGGGAGCCCGCGGATGGTTATAGCTCCGGAGATGCTATTGCAGCAGTAGAGCGGGTAGCCAAGGAAACCCTTCCGAGAGGCTTCGATATAGAATGGTCAGGAATGACAAGAGAAGAAATTCTATCCGGAAATCAGACCATTTATATCTTTTTGATCTGCCTTCTGTTTGTATATCTTTTACTGGCAGCACAATACGAAAGTTTCCTGCTCCCGATGCCTGTATTATTAAGCCTTCCTACAGGAATTTTCGGTTCCTATATAGCATTAGTACTGGCAGGCCTGGATAATAACATCTACGCACAGGTGGCTTTGGTAATGCTCATCGGACTTTTGGCCAAAAATGCAATTCTGATCGTGGAATTTGCCGTTGCAAGAAATAAACAAGGATTTGATATTGTCCCTGCTGCCATTGAGGGAGCGAGACAGCGTCTGAGACCTATTTTAATGACATCATTTGCATTTGTAGCCGGACTTATTCCTCTTTGTATTGCCTCAGGAGCCGGAGCGGTAGGAAACCGTTCCATCGGTACTGCAGCAGCAGGAGGAATGCTGATCGGAACTGTTTTCGGATTAGTGATTATCCCTGGCTTGTATATATTCTTTGCAAAACTTGAAAATAAAAAGAAAGATGAGAAGATTAAATCATAGAAATATATGGTATGGCGTAGCTGTATTGAGCCTGATGTCATGTGCTGTCCCAAAAGTAGCTGATCTGAAAAAAGCCCGGAAGCTCCCGGAAGAAATTGTTAAAAACGAGAAAGATGTAAATACAGATGAATTTCAGCAGCTGAATCTGAAAGCGTATTTTACAGATGTCCACCTGCTGGAACTTTTTGATAAGGTGGTACAGGCAAATCCCGATTTTCAGATCGCACAGCAAAGAGTAGAAATTGCCAACAGCTTTCTCCAGCGGTCTAAAATGGATCTTTTGCCTTCTCTTGAAGTTGGCGCAGAAGTTTCCGGAACCCGGTACGGGAAATATACCATGGAAGGAGTAGGGAACTATGATACAAACCTTTCACCCAATATTACTGAGGAACAAAAAATCAACAGGAATGTTACTCCGAATTATTGGCTGGGCGCAAGAAGCAGCTGGGAAATTGATGCCTGGGGAAAACTGAAAAATAAGAGAATTGCCGCCCAGAAAAAATATCTGGCTTCTGCAGAAGGGCTACGCTTGCTGCAGGTAGAACTTTTTACAGATATTGCCAATTTGTATTATCAGCTGGTGGCTTTGGATAATCGGCTTGCGATTTACCAAAAGAACTATACCCTTCAGCAGAGAGCATTTGAAATTGTTTTGGCACAGCGTGAAGTAGGAAAAGCAACGGAGCTTGCTGTGCAGCAGTTTAAAGCGCAAAACAACAACTGGCTTGCTGAGATAGAACATATTAAAGTTGAAATTGTAACTGTTGAGCAGGCAATTACCACACTTACAGGAAGCTATGGAGGGAGTGTAAAGCGTGGAAATACATTGATGCCCACCAATATGGATATTTTAAATAAGAATATTAATGTAGAAGCAGTAATCCATTCGCGCCCTGATGTAGCAGCCAATTATTATGTACTGGAAGCCTCCCAGGCTGATGCTAAAGCAGCCAGAGCAACATTTTATCCGAAAATCGATATTGGAGCCGGCATTGGACTTAATTCTTTTTCCGTTGAAACCTTTTTCAGGCCCGGTTCACTGGCAGGGCAGCTGTTAGGTGGGTTGATGGTTCCTGTATTTAATAAAGGCCAACTGAAATACGAATTTAAGGTGGCCAGTAAAGAACAGGAAATTGCTTTTCTGAATTATCAGAAGAGTATTACCACGGCATTTAACGAGCTTCAGTCTATTTTAAAACAAACCAGAATATATGAGCGTGTTTTGAAGTTAAAATCGGAAGAAGTCAGCTTCCTGGACCGTGGAGTTGAGGTTTCCAATGATTTGTATCTTACCGGCTACGCCAATTATTTTGAATTGATAAACTCCCAGAAAAGCAAATTGACTGCGGAGCTGGATTTATTACAATTTCAACATCAGAATACCCGGAATAATGTCCTTTTATTTAAGGCGCTGGGTGGAAAACTGGAGTAATAAGTACAGGATAGTTTCTGGTTTGAAAACCAGGGATTATGTACGAAGAAAGCCACCTGAAAAGGTGGCTTTTATTTTATAGGTTATCGATAATTATTTGATTATCTGAATATTAACTGCGGAAAACCCTTTTGGAGATTTCTCTTTTTCGAAAGATACCTTATTTCCTTTTTTTACCAGCTCAGCACAGTTGTTGTTGTGGAAAAAGATATTCTCCTTTGTATGGTCCTCAGTAATGAATCCATACCCTTTTTCACTGTGGAAGGTAATGATTCCGGTTTTTCTTGGATCCTCCTCAGCAATAGGAGCTGCTCCCAACTGAATTTCATCAAGGTTTACTTCCTGTCTGTCTTCAGGAGGGGTAGAAGTTAATCTTCCGAATTCATCTACATACATGAATACATCCTCCAGGTCTTTACCTTTGTTGTTGTTCGTTTTACGTTCTTCGCGTCTTAACGCTTTTTCTTTTTGCTTTTGAATTTTTTTCTTGAAATTTTCCTTTTTAGAAAAAGAATCTGCCATAAATTATTTTTAGTATTTAGTTTCTATATTTTGTATTGGCCGGTTTATTTGTTGTAAGCCCTGACAGTAGTGCACATCTGCATCCTGTTTTGGATTTCCCAATCATCCAGAGCTTTAAAATTCCGACAAGTAATATTCTTAGAAGAACTAAAGTTAAAATAGGGTTGCTTTAAAAGCAGAGACTGAATAAAAGATACCCAGGCCGAAGCTGAAAACAAAGTAGTATATGACCTAATAATAGGCAAATATACAATAATAAAATGAATAATCCTGATTAAATGATTGATAATCAGAAATACTGTTGATAGAAAAATAACATGATGAGCAATGTCACCGTAAAGGACATATAAAAAAAATCCCCAGCGGCTGGGGATATGGAAAAATATATTATAGATGATGTGGTGTTAATATGGCTTTCAAATCAGCAAATGCTGTGCCTAAAGCCCATGAACATTGGAAATGTTGTCGATAAGTCACACGTTTTTTACAACCTTTTTGGAAGATATTGATCTGATAAATAGCAAGATATTGATAGCCATTTTTTTTTTGCCATATTTGAATAAGAATAAATTCATGCAATAAAATACAACCTGAAGGCTAAAAAATAAAATCCGAAAAATTCACCATACTGAGATGACTTTTATTGCCCACCTTTGTTTTATTAATCTTAAAAAAATAAAGAAAATGTCAACACAAGATGTAAAGGGAAAAGTGATTTTAATTGCCGGAGGAGGGAAAAACCTTGGAGGTTTATTAAGTAAAGATTTTGCAGCAAAAGGAGCAAAACTAGCCATTCATTACAATAGCGATAGTTCTAAGGCTGAAAGTGAAAAAACACTTGCCGAAGTGCAGGCTTTAGGGGCTGAAGCTTTCCTGTTTCAGGGAGATCTTACCAAAGTGGAAAATCTTACCCGTTTTTTTGATGAAACTATTTCGCGGTTCGGAGGAATCGATATTGCCATCAATACGGTAGGAATGGTATTGAAGAAACCTTTTGCAGAAACTACAGAAGCCGAATATGATACCATGTTCAATGTAAACTCAAAGTCAGCCTATTTCTTTTTACAGGAGGCCGGTAAAAAACTGAATGATCATGGCAGGATCTGCACCATTGTTACTTCTTTACTGGCAGCCTATACGGGATTGTATTCTACCTATGCCGGAGCAAAAGCACCTGTAGAGCATTTTACGAGAGCTGCATCCAAAGAATTTGGTGCAAGAGGTATTTCTGTGACTGCCGTAGCGCCGGGACCAATGGACACTCCTTTCTTTTACGGACAGGAAACTGATGATGCTGTGGCCTATCATAAATCTGCATCGGCATTAGGAGGACTTACTGATATCAAGGACATTGCCCCATTGGTTGAGTTCCTGGTAACAGACGGCTGGTGGATCACCGGACAGACTATTTTTGCCAATGGAGGGTATACCACAAGATAATGGATATTCCTTAGTTTAATAACAGACCGCTGATAATGTATTGGCGGTCTTTTTTTTATTATGTAAACAGAAGTGTTATTGATAGAAAGGCTTTAAAAGTCAGGTAATTTAAAATGATTCTTGAAAAAACATTTCATAACTTTAATTACCATATCAACACAGAAAACGATTAATATGCATCATCAGCTAGAGAAACATTATGTAAACAGGGTTGGCTGGCTTCGGGCAGCAGTTTTGGGAGCCAATGACGGATTGTTATCCACTACAAGTATTGTTATTGGAGTTGCAGCAGCAGAGCCCGAGCGCCATATCATCATCCTTGCCGCCCTGGCAGGAATGATTGCAGGTGCCATGTCTATGGCAGCCGGTGAATATGTTTCCGTAAGTTCACAGGAAGACACGGAAAAGGCAGATCTAATGCGGGAAAAGCGTGAACTTGAAGAAATGCCGGAAATAGAGCTCAGGGAGCTCGCCAAAGTTTATGAAAAAAGAGGTTGTAGTAAAGAAACCGCCATGCAGGTTGCTATTGAACTTACAGAGCATAATGCATTGGAAGCCCATGCCCGTGACGAATTAGGAATTAATGAGATTACACAGGCCAAACCTTTACAAGCTGCCATGGCTTCATTCGGATCATTTGCTGTGGGAGCCTTATTGCCCTTTATCGTTTCTTTGTTGGCTCCTATCACTCAAATGGTATATTTCCAGTATGGATTTTCTATAATATTCCTGATGCTTTTAGGCGCAATTTCAGCCAAAGCCGGAGGAGCTCCCATTGGAATTGCCATGTTGAGAATCTGCTTCTGGGGAACGGTAGCAATGGGAATTACAGCGCTGGTAGGACATCTTTTTGGAATAAATGTAGCATAATACCCAACGGAAATAAAATAGGATTCGAGATCTTTCATTATGTAATATTTTGATTTACAATAAGTAAAAACCCTAACAACTGTTAGTCGTAGAAATACTACACTTTTCCATATTTGCATTGAAATATTCTTTTTATATTGCAAATACTTCTAAATTTGGTGACATACCACATCAAATCACAAAATAATAACGATTAAAATTTACAATCATGGCAGAACGAAATTCAAGAGGAATATTAAAATTCAACAATGGCGAAGGGCAAAAGCTGTTAAAACTTAATTACAGTGTATCCCGTGCTACAGATGTATCCGGAAGAGTAGCATCGGATCCTTCCAATGCTCTTATCAAAATCACAGTAGAAGCTACAGAAAAATCTGATATACTGGAAAGCCTCCTTAACGGTAAATATAAACCTACAGTAGGAGAAGTAGTATTCAATAAATCCCACGAAGAAGGAACATTGACAACCCTAAAATGGAACAATGGCTATGTAATCCACCATGAAGTAGATTTTGATGCTATAGATGAAAACAGTATGTACATCAGTTTTATTGTAAGTGCAGAGCAGATCGATCTGGGAACTTCGTCCTACTTTGGAGCCTGGCCTACAGCGTAAGAATTTTTATTTTTTTAATTTAAATAGACAAAACAGAATAGTACATCCTGAAGGATGCTGTTCTGTTTTTTTTATCCGCTATTATTTCTACCGATAATTCAATGGTTTTAAATAATACTTTCATGACTATTTACTTTTAAATATAAGAAGCTTGTGAATTTTGTGTTATGAAACTCATCACTTATGAAAGGTTCGTTTATTTTTTAAGGTAAGAACCTTTAAAAAACACCTTATCTGTTATGAATAAAAATATCTCAAATTCTGATATGATTTCGGAGAATCATATTCCCGGGATCAACCGTGTAGTAAAACTGGATATTGTAATTGAAGGCAGGATCATCAGGCACTTCAGGCATTTTCGTCTGGAGCAGAGTGTAAGAAAACATCATGAATTTGAACTTACACTGGCACATGACACATTAGAAGGAGTACAAAACTACGATTTGGAAGAAGCTCAGCAGTTTTTAGGCAAGCGACTGACTGTAGTTTTTAAATATAAAAATGTGGAAGGAACTCCTGAAAGAACTTTTGTGGGAGTCATTACAAAAGTAGGATTCAGCCAGGAAAATCACAGTCTCGGAAATATTGTGCTGAAAGGTTACAGTCCCACTATTTTATTGGACGCTGCTCCCCACACCCAGAGTTTTGGCGGGAACCAGCCCGTAAATATGGGGATTATTGCCACAGAAGTTATTAAACAGGGAATTGACAGCGGTAAGTTTGATGTAAAAGTTAATGCTAAGGCAGCTTCCCAGATTCTATACAGTGCCCAGTATAATGAAACCCATTACAATTACCTTTGCAGGATGGCAGAAGCCTACGGAGAACAGTTTTATTATGATGGGGAAATATTGCATTTTGGAAATATGCCTCCACAAAATAAAGCCCTGGAACTGATCTATGGAAGTAACGTTTCCGATGTGAATGTCGAATTGAAAGCCGTACACATCAAACCGAGTTTTTATGGATATAACAGCAGCTCCAATACAAAGCTTGTCTCCGGAGAAACACCGATAAAGCATGTGGGAAATCTGGCGAAAACAGCCTATAAAAATAATGATGGGATATTCAAAACACCCTCATTACAGGTAGCCCCTATAAAAGCGGCAACGGATATGGATGTGGTTATCTCTCAGACCAGTACTTCAGGAAGCAGAGCCGTAGAAGTTTTTACCGTTTCAGGTGGAACCACCATTCCTTTTTTATACCCCGGTTGTGTGGCAGATATAAAAATGCGGAAAACGGACAGCAATCAAACCGCTTATTTTACCAAACTGATGATGACAGAGGTGATACACGAAGTGGACACCTTAGGACGCTATCAGGGAAGATTTGAAGCAATTGCGTCAGATACGGGATATATTCCCACTCCGGAATTTATTGTTCCCATTGCACAGCCACAAATTGCCACGGTAATATCGAATACAGATCCTTTGGGACAAGGTAGGGTAACGGTAAGATTCGACTGGCAGCTGAATGATCATACCAATTTTATACGGATGATGGCCCCCGATGCGGGAGGAACAGATCAGATTACCCAAAACAGAGGCTATGTAGCGATACCGGAAGTAGGAGATCAGGTGATGGTGGGATTTGTTCATAATCATCCGGACCGTCCGTTTGTACTGGGTGGAATGTTTCATGGAGGAACAGCTTTGGGAGGTGGCGTGGATAACCATTTGAAATCCATACAGACCCGGAGTGGCATCAGGATTTTGATGAATGACGCGGAAGGAAGTGTCAACATTATAGATCCCAGCGGAAATAATTATTTTATGGACGGAAAAGGTAATATTGTAGTGACTGCCCCTAAAAAATATGACATTCAATGCGGGAGAAGACCTCAACATTAATGTAGGAAAAGATATGAAAACAAGCGTGGGAAATGATAATGCCATCAATGTTATCAATGATCACAGGTTTACATCCAGGAATTATAAACAGACCGTTAATGAAAATAAAACAGTCAATGTTACTGGTGATTTAAAAGAAACTACTTCTACCACTACCCATAAAGCAAAAAATGGTGATATTGTATTACAAAGCTCGGGGGTGGCCAAGGTGCTGGGGAAAATAGATGCTAAAGTGAATAAAGGATAATATGCTGAAAAAAATATTGATTGCGCTATTTTCAAGTATATTTTCTGTAATACTCACCGGTATCATTACATTAGGTATCCTGGATCTTACAAGATATAGTCATTGAGATTGCGGGTGGATTGCAGTATGGCTTTGCGGAGCATTTTGCCTATATTGTTTTTTCTGCCGTTTATAATAGCAGATCGACGGCAAAAGAAGACCATAGATGATTTTATGCTGTTCTGTGTATATTCAGGCTGTACCGTTTTTTATCATCATATCTGTGATATTACTGATTCTGGTTCCTCAAATCTGTTCATAAATGAGGTAAATGGAACGGAATTACACCGTAAAAAGAATATTAAAAATAATCATGCACCATAGCAGAGGTGATGATTTATGTTAAGGTTTTAATAATGAATAATATAACGAAATATCTAGTTAGCCTTCTGTTTTTTTATCCAGATTTCGTGTCAGGAGAAAAAAGACTATAAAAAAAACTGAAACTATGACAAAATATGAATGGACTGAAGGGACGTCTGCTCCTTTAGGATATCCGATGGAAGTATACAAAGGCGGAATAGAGTGTGAAGGTGGGGAATGGGTAAGCTTAGGCTTTGGCATAGTTCCGGGAAGAAATGATTGGGGAGCTATTAACCATGGGATGGGAAATGGTTTTAAAAGCCTTCCTTCCCGGCTTGATTTTATCTGGATGTCTTATATGGAAAACCAGTTTTACATGATTGATACTCCTATTGATATTGCTATAATTAAAGAGTATTTTGGGAAAGGATATGATACAAAGGGAAGAAGCGGTAAAAACAAGCATTTAAACTTTGATGAAATCGGTGTGGGAATGGCTCCCGGAGGTGTAGTTGTCGTATGGGTGGCAGGTGTAGGAGTTCAGAAGGAAGTAGGAAGGTATCAAGGTAAAAAAGTAACGATCCCTGAATCCGAAATCGCTAAGCTGGACAGCCACGAAAACCGTTTTTGGCGGAAAGATTATCTCAATGAAGTATTCAATAATGGTAAGGTTATTCCTGCAGAGATACGGGAAAAAAATAAAGACAAGCCTATTCCGTTCGGTTTGTGGGATACCTATAGAATACGGTACAGCTGGAAACCGGTCTTTGAGCTTCCGGGAAATGCCAGGCTCAATCCATCAATAAATGTTAAAATATTTGCAATTAATGGAGAAAAAGAACAGTTTGACACTGCAACAGGCATATTGGCTGAAAATCAACAGAGGGCAATTCCAAAAAGCATTATTTTTGATTATATAGGTGCGGATAATAAAGTGTATGGAGCAAATTGCGACCTGAATGAAGAATCAGGTTTCGAAGCTTTTAAGGTTGTGTTTGGTGATGATCCCGGTTCAACCAGGGCTGATATTATTGTTAAGGTAAATGAGGCGAACAGCTACTTTACGATAAAAGTAAAGGGAGAAAACGGAAAAGAAGCCTTTATAAAAGCAGATAAAATAGAAGTTTTCTAAAAACAAAAGCTATGGGAAAAACTTTCGTATACAACACCGGCACTGCTAAACCTCCTGTGGATGAGCTGCATGTGGAAATAGGAGTGTTTTTTGATGGTACTTTGAACAATCTGAAAAATACCGAATTAAGAGCCAAGTACAGGGATGGCAAGAATCAGATAGAAAGCACTGATGATAAAGAGACCATACTAAAAAAGGAAAAGGCAATTGAAGATACAAGGGCCTTACAGGAAAAAGAATATAAAAAACTTAAAAATAAAGAAATATCAGATACCGATTCTGAATATGAACGCTACCTTAAGGCGAGTCATCGGGCATGGCTGGATAAACAGGGAGTAGATAACAGTTTTAGTAATGATTATACCAATGTTGCAAGAATGTATAAATGCTGCGAACAATATAATTATGGCGTCTATGTGGAAGGTATTGGTACCCTTGATAACAGCAGGGATGTAGATGACGGATTCCAGTACGGCTCCGGTAAAACAGGAGTGAGGGGAAAAGTAAGAAAAGGATGTGAAATGGCTGCTGACAGAATTAAAAAAACTTACTTCTGCGGCAAACGGTAAAATAAGAATAACAAAAATTACCATTGACACCTTTGGATTTAGTCGAGGAGCTGCTGCCGCAAGAAATTTTGCTTATGAGATCAACGGGAATAAAAGAACCAAAGATGTTGAGATCAGAAAATCAAGGAAAATTGTGGGGTATAACCAGGTTAACTCTCCTGAAGGCCCGGTTATGGTTCCTGAATACGGAGATATCTGGGTGGATAAGGACAATACTGAAGTAGACCCGCAATATGTTATAAATGGGAAGCTTCCGAGATTTGGTTTTCTGGGATATTATCTTCTCAGTAAAGATATCCTGACAAAAGAGGAATTAGACAACCTGGATCTGGATGTTCGTTTTATTGGAGTCTATGATACCGTATCGTCGTATGAAGAATATGGTGATATGGGAGGAATCAGGCGTGTAGGGTGGGAAGGAATGAAACATTCTGCCTTAGGGCCTAAATACAATTTCGGAGACGATGTGGAACAGTTACAGTTGCTGAACCCCGGATCTTATTTTAAAGCCGTTCATTTTACAGCAGCTAATGAGCACCGGGAAAACTTTTCATTGACGCGGTTCCCCGGCAGTATCGAAAAAGAATTTCCGGGAGTTCATTGTGATATCGGTGGAGCTTATGAAAACGGGATGGAAGTGGTGGACGAAATAGAAACTTCTAACCATAAACCTTTATGGTTTTTAAATAAGCGGAGACAGCAATTGATAGATGAGCATTGGTACGACGAGGAGCAAATTGAGATTAATAACAGTTTTCTCAATGTAATAACAATGGGAGGGGTATACCGTAAAATTACAGGAACCCGTTTTTTGAGGAAAGAATACAGCTATATTCCGCTTCATTTCATGGAAGAACATGGGGTTAATTTGTATGATCATCAGTTGATCATGAAAACAGCGACAAGCTATTCCATAGAGCATGATCAGTACCTGCTTTCTGCAAAAGATCTCCTGCATGGCTACGTCTTTGAGGGTGAAGGAAAATGGAACTTTAAAACAGATGAAGAATTTGAGAAGGAAAAGCAGGAAAGAGCAAGAGAAAGGCTATTAAATCCGGAACCGGAACCTACATCAGAACCGGTACCTGATGAAATACTGGATGAAAATGGTAATAAAATTAAAACCACCACGTTGCAAGGAGTTACCGTTACCGGCTATCATCCTCAGACGTTACTGAGGATTATCCGTAATCAGTATCTTCACTGGTCTGCCAACAGAGACTGGATGGGGATGGACCCCAATAATGATTATCAAAGAAGAATATATCCGGAATAAATAATGGTTAGTATACTGCAAAATCTTCATCAGAAAACATACAGGCTGGAAACAATAGTTACAGAACAGAAAAATCCGGTTTATTTTACCACGAAAAGCTATGCAAGACAAGTTGAGGTATATTATTTCGGAAAAGTAAAGGAGCTGCATCAGTTCCAGGTTTTAGTGGTAGACTTTGATTTTTCGGATGATGAAAACGCCATGGGGAAACTGATAAAAAAGATAAGCTATTTATTTGATGAACTGGAATGTAAGGCGGATGAAGAAGGAAATATAATGACAGTAGATAATCTGTTATCCCTTCGGCTAAGATGGGTACAAATACAGGAAGAATTATCCAAAAGTCATAAAGGAGATGTGATGGACAGGTATTTTGGTCAGGTCACCAATTTACTGGAGGATGAAGATAAGCTTATTGGATTCCTGGGAGGTTATAATATGTTTGGACTTCTTTTTAACGGCCTATTCAATTCCTTTGACACCAAAATGAAAAGAGAATCCACTGAAGGCTTTACAGAAATAATGACTCCTGTAAAAAATGGAGATACAGTGACTTTGAAAATCTCAGCAGAAAACCTCGAAGGATCAGGTGTCGAACATTTCAGAGGATTGTTTGTATGTAAAAAGAACCACTATGAAGAAGGTTTTATAGAAATCAGGAAACACAATTATCATTTAAAACATTCATTGGTATGGACAGGGTAAAACGTGATGGAGAAAATACTTCTCCCGAAACTCAGACTCAAAATACAGCACAGGATAATGATAAAATGAAGGCGGCCAATAGCCAGAAAATAGACGGCAAACGTGCGGAAAATGAAGAGAAAGATAAAGCTGAAGAAGGTTTATTATTGGCCATAGATGGTGCTAAAATAAAATTCAATGCTCATATGGGAACATTTAAAGTGCTGAATAATGTACCGACCACGCAGGATAAGCTTACAGGAACTGTAGTAGAAAAACAGATTCCTAATTTTATTTTTGATGATGGTTTTCAGATGATTTCCCTCACAGACTGGCAGGATTTTGGAACTGCAAAAGTTCAGGATAATTATGTATTGTTAAAAAAATCCACTTTACCGGGAACAGGCAAAATGCCGGGAAATGTGCCGCCCGAAACAGGAAAAATAGAATTTGTAACCTCCGGACAGGTAAATATTCCGGAAAGTATTGATGCGAAGGGAGCGCCGGTGCCGGAACAGAAAAAGAAAAAAAGTCAATGTACTGATGATTTTACTTTATCACAAATAAAAAGTGTTTGGCCTAGTGCTTCGAATGTTGATTGGATGCAAGGTATTGTTGACGAATTAAATAAATCATATATGGTAAAAGGTGAATCTAAAAAACTTTATGAGATATTTGACCTTAATACTTGTCTTAACAGAGCTCATTTTTTTGCCCAAGCATTTGTTGAAAGTAGTGATGATTTATCTGGGGCGTTTAATGGAGAAAGCTTAAACTATTCAGTTGAGGCATTAAGATCAGGTTATCCTTTTTCTGTTTTTAAGAATAATAAAAAATATTATGACTATGCTGATGAAATAGGTAGGAAAAGTGAGATTGATCCTAAGACAAAAAAGAAAAAACTTATACATGCTGCAGACCAGGAAAAAATTGCTAATATAGCTTATGATGATAACAATAGGGGAAAAGATTATAAATTAGGAAATGTACATGAAGGTGATGGCTGGAAATTTAGAGGACGAGGATTGATGCAAATTACGGGGAGAAGTAATTATAAAAGTATCCAAGAAATAATAGATGCTAGACTGCCTGATTCAGGAATTGATTTATCATTGGGTAAATCAACATTTACTGCAAAAGAAGCTGTTTTTGCTGGATTAGGAGATTGGATTCTGAAAAAAGCTAATACATTGGCTAAAGATGGAGCAACACATAAAGTAGTTAATTCAATTACTGCAAAAATAAATTATTCTACAAAATCATATAGCAACAGAAGAGATGCTTTTGATAGAACGGTTAAAATATTTAAAGATGATCAATAAAATTTTTTTATTACTTTTATTTTTAGGAATAAGTTGTAATTCTCAAACTTCTCGATTAGAATCTTTATTAAAATCAAATGAAATTGTAACCCAGCTCCATAATGATTTTAACAATGACGGTGTCCGTGATGATTTATATATTTTAACATTAGAAAATACTAAAAGTAAACAACAACCAGAAGACCTTACTCGAAGAAAACTTCTGATTGTTTTTAATAATAAAAATAACTCAACATTTACTTATGAAAATGACGTTATTCTACCTTGTAAAGAATGCAGTGGCAAATCTGATATGAATATTGATAATCTGAAATTTAAGAATAATCTGCTTTCATATACCACTTGTATTGCTCCTTTTGCCTCGGATAAATACTCTGTTATAGATTTTACATTACAGTTTTCAAAAGACAATTTTTATCTTGCTAAATACAGAGAGAGTTACTTTTCAGTTGAAGCTGATGACAGTGTCACAATAGTGTTAGATAACACAGATCTTCCAGGAATGAAGTTTAATTATTATGATTGGGTAGCTAATAAAAGTTGGTTGGATTATATAATTATTTCGTCACATAACATTACTAAACTCAATGATTTTGCATTTAATCTTGGAAATGTTAATCCCTCAATATCAATTCAAATACTTGAGAAAATAATTAAGAAATATCCGGATAGGGTGGTAACATATCTTAATATCGCAGATAGTTATTGGGCGACCGGGAATAAAGAAGCTGCAAAAAAGAATTATAAACAATATCTTTCTTTAATGAAAGCTCAAAAGAAAGATCTTAATAAAATTCCCAGGTATGTTGAGGAAAGGATAAAATAATGAAAAACCTTTTTACAGTATTTATATTTTTTATCGCAGGTTTTGCTTTTTCTCAAACGGGAGAGAGATTACCCATTATTTCGGTATCAAAATCTTATAAATTAGGGTTTAATGAATACAATAAAGAATTCAATATGTATCAAAACCCATTTATTTTGAAAAGTGGTAAGAAGTATAAAATACAAGGCTATGATAATTCCAATTATTCAGGAGGTTAAATTTTAAGCATATCACCCAATAGAAGATTTATAGTTATGGATTACATTTCTAAAGGGTATGTGGAAGATGGAACTAATAAACATTGTATGAGAATTACTTATGTGTTATTGTTGATGTAGTGAAGAAAAAAAGTTGTGACAGAATTACAATCAGACTGTGGTGGCAAATGGGATAAGAAAAATAGATGGATTAATGATGGGAAAATGGTATTTTAAAATGAAACCAAGAATTACAACAGTATTACTTTTCTTATATGCACAATTTAGTGCTCAATCAAAATATAATACCATTCATTTAGCAACGTATTATTAAATAATAAAGCTTTATATACAGAGTTTAGGTAATATCACCTGGGCCTTTTGACTCAAGAACTGATCAATCCATTAGTAAAGCAATTACTATCCGGAATGGTAATTTAATGAGTTCTGTAATTCATGGAGGAATTAAAAGTCTTACTATGACTATACAACTGAAATTTGCTGGAAACCCTGGTGAACTTATGGTACAAATAAATGATATTCCGGTTGGGACAATACCTTTCAGCTCAATTGCAACTGTGACAACTATTGATAATTTGAATGTAACCGGTGATTTTGTAATTAAAATTTTGAACCCAAATACAGGACAGCGAATTGCAATTGATGATTTATCCTGGACATGTTACTCAACTTTAGGAGTTAATGAAAGCACTAAGTCAGTTCAGCTTCCAATTTATCCTAATCCAATTAGAAATGGTGAGTACCTAAATCTTAATGAAAAGGTAAATGAAATTCTTATTTACAATATTGAAGGAAGACTAATTAAGAAATCAAACTTAAAAAGCAATTCAATATTAATAGATAATCTATTGAAAGGTATGTATTTTCTTAAAACAGAAAATACGATCCATAAATTTATAGTTAATTAATTATGTGAATAGTACTCATTAAGACAAAAATCCATCTTCAAAATTATTTGGGATGGATTTTTATAGTTTTTTTTAACTTAAAAAGAAAAACTGTTCAGATTTTATTTACTCTGTTTTTTTTTTTCGTTGTTAAAAGTGAGCATAATTTTTTTTTAAAAATAATATCAATGGAAAATATAACTTTTTGGCGTTATCAAATTATCAATACAGGAACAAACGAAACTCCTTATTATGGAGTACATGAAGTTTATTTCAACGGAAAAACTGGAAAAATTATTTCATGGACAGAAGATCCGGTTGCTTTAGATAATTATGAGAATACAGAAGAATTAAGAAATGATCTAGAAAAGATTTTATCTGATATTAAAAAACAGCCAGTTTTATTGGAATCTGAACTTGAACAGGATCTGGAAAAAGATAATATGAATTAGTCAATACTTAATCTGTTTTAAAATTAGTTAATAACTGTCAGATTAAGCATTAACTAATTCAATATAAAATAGACTATAATATATTATAGTCTATTTTATATTTAGTACATAAAAATTTATCAATTTCATTTTTATCTGTAAGTCCTAATAAATAGTTTTTTTCGTTACTTGTTAAATCACAAATTCCAAAATTCTTAATGTAATTTTTGGCAACTGAATAGAAATCACCTGAATAGGGTCTACTTGTGTTTTTTATATAAAACCAAAATATTGATGACATTAATATTTTTTGAATAACTCTTAAATTATAAGCATCTTCAGATAATATCGCATAACCATTATAAAAAAGTAAATCTAAGTCATCACAAAATACAAAGCAGGGTGAAGATGAAATGTATGGTAAAAATAACTTATATCCTGTTAAATTTAGAGCTTGATTTCTTCCAAATGCATACCATTTTTCATATTCTTTATTCCCTTTATCTCTTTCAAATAGCTCACTTTTATGTAATAAAAGATATTGATATGCGAAAGGAAATTGTTCTTTCAAAATATTTTCTTCAAGAATCTTTAATTCTCTCTTCTCATTATCAAAAATATCAAAAGTTCGATTAAACATGTAAGGAAAAATAATTTTTTCCAAACTCGCTGTTAAGTCTTCTTCAGATTTTAACGTATTGGGTTTAATAGTATCTTTACATATATTCCTTTCAATCTTATATTCTATACTATTTTTTACAAAATAATAATAATGGTTGTCTTCTCTTAAGGGATTAAAAATATAAATTTTATTCTTTAGAGTAGCAAACCCATTTCTAATTTCAAATAGTTGTCCAAGTTTTTTACCTGTATTCTCAATTTTCTTAATTTCGATATTAGTTTTTAAATCTACTAAATGCCATCCATTATAATCATCAACATCTTCGTATTTAATTTTAATAAAATCTTTCGCTTTTATTTTTGACAAGTTTTTGCTATTTATTTTAGTATAATGTATATATTTTCCTAATCTTTTTGTTAATATACATATGCAGGTATAAGTAGAACGAGATTTGAATACTTGCTCTCCTCCAAAATCAATAATTTTGAAATCATAATTTATATTAGAAAAATAGCTTCTCAAGGCTCTTGCATTAAGACTTTTTTGGAAAGTATTTACCGTTATATATCCTAATATTCCTAATTCAGAAAGATTTTCAATTGCTATTTGAAAAAATGGAATATATAAATCGGGTTTTCCCGTTGAAGTTACACTCCAGTTATGAAGAAATTCTCTGGTACTTTTTTCAATTTTTGTAGATCCTACATACGGAGGGTTTCCTATAATTAAATTGAATCCTCCATTATTATTCACAGCTTCAATATCATTCCAATTAAACTCTAATGAATCACCTACAAAGAGATTAAATTGAAACTCTTTCCTGTCCTCCAAATTAATTATAGCAAATAGAGTTAATAAAATCTTAGTCCTTATAATACTATATTCTTGAATATCTATGCCATATATATTGTCTTTATAAATGTCATAAAAACTTTTGTTGTGATTCTTTTTTATTTCTTCAGTTGCTGTTTTAAAAAAGCCTCCACAACCACAAGAAATATCTGCAATTAACGCAGATTCTAAATTATTTCCTTCGTAAATAGCTTTTTCAAAAGCATTTTTTACAATAAAATCGCGAATATATTTTGGGGTATATATGGCTCCATTAACCTCTCTGTCTTTAGGAGAAATTACAAATTCAAAAAGCATTAATAAAGCCTCAATGTCTAAGGCTTTTTCAAATAAACTACTAAATTTTAGAACTGATTCATAATCCTCAGAGCTATTTTCAATAATTAGATTTGAGATAAATTCATTTTCAACATTTTTTATATTATTTGTATATAGGAAAGTTGATACAATTAGTTTATTAATCTTCTCTTCTTGAAAAGAGAATGATTTTAAAAAATGTTAATATTTTTTGGTTCATCATCACATTATATACATCGGGAAAATTTTGTCTATTTTAAAATCTTGATGTCCATTAGTAAAATCAAAACCTTTGAAATAAGCATTCCAACATCTATCCTGAGCATTTTTTTATTATCTCTATATATTCGTGATCGGATAGAAGTGCGTTCACAAATTCGTAATCTTTTTTATTGTAGAAATTATTAATAATAAAATTAAAGCCTAAAAAAATATCCATAGGAGGATGGGGAAGTCGTGGATTTGCTAATATGCCCAACTCACCAGTATCGCATCCTGTTATATATTCACCTCCAAATTGAAAATGATATGAAGGATGTGTAAATTTTGGAACTCCATCTTCACCTCCTTCTGTTTCTATATGCTTATCTAAATGCCAGCAACTTTTTTAATGTTTTTATATTACTTTTATTATCCAAATAATAACCGTCAATATTTATCTCAAATAAATATTCAGAAATACAGTCCCTATCAATATTTATAGGATTAATGGTTTGTATTGAATTATTTAAAAATATTTTATAATCCTCCATATCAGGATAAGATCCTGCAATTTTTTTATTTATATTAAACCCTATATTGAATAATTCATAAGAAAAGTCATTTAAATTATAAAAGTTTCCTATTAAGTTGTGTATATCATTAATTTCGCACGGAACATTGAATTTTTCAACTAAATCTGCAAATTTTATTAAATCATCCTTGAATTTTTTCACTTCCCAATACTCCATAACATTAACTATTTGCTAAATTTCTTAAATATTTAATGTCCATTTCATCAATGTAAGGTTTTATGTCAGCAATTTTTCCTAAAGCATACTCTTTAGAAAAATATTCTTTTTCTTGCCAAATTTTATAATCTTTTTTTAAGATTAAAATTCCATCAAAAGGGTCTATGGCTTGATTGCTACCCTTACATATTGTCCAAAATTTTGAGCTTTTCGAAAATTTTGAAATTTCTAAAGTATTTAATTTAAAATTAAACTTCTCCGAGAGCATTTTTACTCTTTCGTTTGCATCTAATCTTCTTAGATTATTACTTCCAAATATAGTTGTCCACCAATCTTCGATTTTTTTGGCCCACCATCTATCATGGGATTTACTGAATACTCCTGTATATTTATAATCTGATAATAAATTTAATAAATCCTGCCAATTTTCAGATGTTTTTGATACACCTAATCTAGCAGAAAGTACATCTTGTCCAATCAACATACCAATCGAATATATGAAGTTATCATTGATAAATCTACTATATTCATAAATTTGTCCTGTTTTTGGTTCTAATTTTTTTAAAACAAGGGAATGTAATAAAGATTCTTCTTCTTTCTTTAATGCTAATATTTCAAAAATATTAAATTCTGAATTATAGATAACATCATAAGATTCTTTATAAGCATCAATTTTCCTTTTAAAATCATCTTTTCCTTCATCATCATCTAATTGCTGTTTTTTTATTGCATAATCAAACAAATCTTGATTTAAAAAATCTTTATAAAAATCAGTAATTTTCCCTTCGTTTGAGATTAATATAATTGGTTTCTCAACAAATCCTGTTCTATGCTTACTTCTTAAAGTGGCTGCGATAGTTGGAGCATCATAATATACTTGATCAACTCCATTATTTAATCTATAATCCATGATTATAATATCAGAATTAAATCCATTTATATCATCTATGACTTGATTTAAATCTTTTTTAGGATCGTATTGGTCGACTGTATATCCAAGTTTTTCAAAATCGACTTTTCGACTTTCACCGGGTAAATCCTCTATATAACAAATTTTAGTATCCATATTGGTCTAGTTCTTTTTCTGTTGCTTTTGGTAATTCAATATAAATTGTTGTAGAAAATCCATCTTCAGGATCAATAACATAAATTTTTCCTCTATAACTAGCAATAATATCTTTTACAATTTTTAATCCTAAACCGGTTCCTGTAATTTCATTACTATAGTTTAGGTTTTCTAATGTATGTGGAGAAGATGTAGTGAAAAATTCTTCAAAAATTCGGTCTCTAAGCTCTTCTTTTATACCATCACCCGTATCTGAGAATTTTAAAAATAGTTTATTTTCAATTTTCCCACAGCTTATTTTTATAATTCCTTCATTTTTTGATCGTCTGATGGCTTTTTTCGAATTTGTATATAAATTAAAGAAAATAGAAGATAGCTCTGATGGATGCATCGGTGTTGTAAAAAGAAAATAATTTTCTCTTACAGGCATTAGAAAGTTAATATTACTTTTTTCAGAATCAATATTTACTACATCCCAAAATTCTTCTGCTTTGCTTTGTAACTCAAGAGGCTGTAGATTTCTTGTAACATTTTGAGAAATAATAGAATCAAAATATGAAGTATATGATTTGAATGTTTCTACATTTGATTGAAGGATTGATATTCTATTTAAAATGACTTCTTCATTTTTTAAAGTTTCCATCAGAAACTTAATATCAGAGTTCATATTAAGAACATAATCTTTAACCTCATGTATAAATAGGGATATTGTTAATCCAACACTTCCTAGTACTCTAAGCATTGATCTCTCTTTCAAAAAAGCTTCTTTTTCTTCTTCTTGGGCTTTTTGTAAAAGTTGAACTTCTTTTTTTATCTGATCGATTTTCTTTTTTCTACCTTTTTTTACTTCAACATTTCCACTTTCTTTTTCTAGTTCTTTATCCAATTGTTCCAAAGTAAATGCAATGTTTTTTATACGAACTTCAACAGATTCAAAAACATTATCTACTTTTTTTTGGTTTGTAACTATTTTTACATTTCTTGCCTCTGCGATCTTTATTACAGCTGTTAATATGGTTCTGTAAACAAAATTTCTTAACTGTATTAAAGCTTCGTTTTCAACTAATCCTTCTCGGCTAGAAGTTTCATTAAAGGTATTTTCTAAATCAATTAATTCTACAAATCCAAAAAAATTTATATTTGAATGTACAGGGAGAATAGATCTTTGTCTTGTAGAAGCATCAAGACCAACCCAATCATTATTAGGTTCCCCGTATGGTAAAACTCTAAATCCATTTCGATATAATCTAATTCCTCCTTGTTTTCTTGCTAGTTTTCTGATATTAGTTTCTTGCATTTTAGGGATTAGTCCTGTATTATATATGAAATAATATGCTCTAAATCTTACATTTTTTTAGATGAGAGAAAGGTACATTCTCTTCGTCAGGACTACTACTGACAGAGCCAATTTCATCCATATCAAGCTTTGCACTATTAAGCCAAAATAAACCATTACCATCTTCATCAACTGATCCGTCAATAATAGCAGTAGCATGATTATAAACCATGTTTTTTTCATCCGCTATTTTAATAGTCCTGTTATTAATTATTTTTGAAAATAAAACTTTAAATCCTGGATCAACTATTTCTTCTTTTGGATGATTAATTTCTTCATTTTTTGATAATGGAAAAGGCTGTAATATATCCATTACATAATTATATATCCTACGAATAGATGCTTCAGACCATTTATCTCTTAAGCCATTAATTATGAGGCTGGTCCCTGTTTCATGCTCTTTTGGTCTAGTTGTTACTCTATTGCTGATAATTCCTAAATCGGTGTCAGTAGCATATTCATCCCAATTGATTGAAACAACTAATGCTTGTTCATCTTCTTTTGTCTGTGTTATTATTGTTAGTTCTTTGCCAAGTCTTTGAACAGCAAAACGACCAATTCCCTTTTGCCCAGCTCTTTTTCTACCAAAAATCTCTGAGGTAGGATTATGAATTTTAGAACTAGAGGATAATCTCATGAATCCATTGATTAATTGAATTCGATTCATTCCTGTTCCATTGTCTTTAATATGTAAAGTTCCTCCAATGACGTCTGTATTCTCAAATATAATATCTACTTGTGTTGCATCTGCATCATAGGCATTTTTGACTAACTCTGAAACGGCGGTTTCCTGTCTTGCAACCAATTCGCTGCCTAATCGATCAATAATACCAGCATCAATACTAAATCGAATGTTATTTTTGTCAAATGCAGAAAGTTTTGTAGAGAGTTCTATAATTTTATTATAATTATTAGGATCTTCTCTTAAAATCCTTTCTAGCTCTTGCCTTATTTTTAATTCTTCCATTAAGAATTATTTTTTTATTTGGTATTACAATATACTAAGAACTTTAATAATATTAAATAAAATTAAAGTCAAATGGCTAAATACTCAGATTAGTCAGGTTTAATGAATGTCATATAAAAAACATTTGACCACCCTTTTAGCCACCCTAAAAAGTAAAATCCCCTGAAAATCAAATGATTTCAGGGGATTTTTGTACCCAGGACCGGGATCGAACCGGTACTCCTAAGAACTGGTGTTTGAGACCAGCGCGTCTACCAATTCCGCCACCTGGGCAAGTGTATACCTTGTTTGAATCGGTGTGCAAATATAGAAATTTTTATTAATATTCAAAAGTTTTTTGAATAAAAAAAATTAGAAATTAATCTCTAAACCATCGTAGGCAAGGTGGATTCCGGGTGGAAGCTGCTTATCCTCAATATCATGCAGGCCAAGGTGATGACTGATGTGGGTTAGAAATAATTTCTCAGGTTGTAGTTCTTCAAATAATTTAATGACATCCGGAAGAATAAAATGAGCAGGGTGCGGGTCAAATTTTCTGATACAGTTTAAAATCAATACATCCAGACCCTTCAGTTTTTCCTTTTCTTTTTCTGAAATGAAACCCGCATCCGTAATGTAGGCCAGCTTTTTAAATTTATATCCGAAGACAGAGATTTTATAATGAATCACTTCAACAGGAGTGATTTCTGTATCCAAAACAGTGAATGGCTTATTTTCAATTTCATGAAGTTCAAAGGCAGGAGCTCCGGGGTATCTTACATCTGCAAAAGCATAGGGAAAGCGGTTTTTAATCTCATGGGCCACTCTGTGGTAGCAATAAAGCGGGACGTCTTTGCCACTTTTAAAAATCAGGGGTCGCATATCATCCAGTCCGATGACATGATCATTATGTTCATGAGTGATCAGGGTAATATCTACGGTATGCTCATGGTTGCTAAGCATTTGCTGTCTGAAGTCAGGGCCGCAGTCGATCAATATTTTTTTATTTTCCTCCGTAGTGACCATCACGGAAGAGCGTAAACGTTTTGTCTTTGGGATTTTCAGAAGTACACACTTCGCATGTACAGCCTATAACGGGCACACCTTGCGAAGTACCGGTTCCTAAAAATTTCAACTTCATTTTGTTTTGAGGTTGGTTTAATTTTGGTAAATTTACAAAAAAATTTCATGTCCTAATGTATCAGAAACTAACTCCTAAGCAAAAAGCATTAACAATTAATCTAGATCCTACTATTTATGGTACTTTCGCAGAAATTGGAGCAGGGCAGGAGACTGTTCGCCACTTTTTTTAGAGCAGGGGGAGCTTCCGGTACAATTGCTAAGGCGATGTCTGCTTACGACAAAGATTTTAGTGATGCCATCTACGGAAAAGAAGTAAAAAACAGGTACGTTACCCAAAACAGACTTCGTAAAATGCTTCGTTATGAAGTCGCATTGATCGAAGAAAGAATTTCAAGGGATAATAATCCGGACAGAAAGTTCTTTTCCTATGCCAATACCGTTACCACGATTAATTTTGACAAAACAGTAAAAGGCCACGGTTGGGTAGGAATCCGTTTCCAAACCAAAGAAAATGAAGATTACAACGAGATTGTTATCCATGTGAAATTCAAGGAAAATGATGCCACCTTACAGCAGGAAACGTTAGGAAACCTGGGAGTGAACCTTATTTTCGGAGCCTTTCATTATTTTGACAATCCGAGAACCCTTGTTGAATCTTTATATGATGATATAGCAAAAGACAACCTGGAAATTGATATGATTGATTTCAGCGGTCCTGCATTTGAATATGTAGATAACAGGCTAATGTCTCTTCAACTGGTTAAAAATGGTATGACCGATGCCGTTATTTTTAATTCCCAGGGAAACAACATGCTTCCTGCAGATGTACTGTATAAGAAAAATATTTTTGCGGTACGGGGAAGTTTCAGGCCGGTAACGAAAGTGAATATTGATATGCTTCAGAACGGTCTGGATATGTTTTTAAAAGATGCCACCTGCACCCATGAAGAAACGGAAGTTCTTATTGAAATTACAATTTCCAACCTGAGGGCAGATGGTGATATTGATGAAAGAGACTTCCTGGATAGAGTAGATATTCTCGGGAAATTAGGATATACGGTTATTATTTCAAACTTCTCGGAATATTACAGGCTGATTGATTACTTTGCTTCCTATACAGGAGGAGATATTGGAGTTGCCATGGGGGTCAATAATCTATTGATGGTATTTGACGAAAAATACTATAAAGATTTATCCGGAGGAATTCTTGAAGCATTCGGGAAATTTTTCCGGAATGGTATGAGGGTGTATCTGTATCCTTATAAAGATCCTGAAACCCATCTGTTGCTGGATTCTTCAAATCTTAAAGTAGAGGAAAACCTGAAAGAATTGTATAAATATTTCAAACGTAATAATCGTATTGTAGATATTACGAATTATAATCCGGAGTTCTTAGAAATTTACTCACGGGAAATATTAAGAAAAATTGCATGCTGCGTTAAAGGATGGGAGACCCAGGTTCCGGAAGGCGTTGCAGAAATGATCAAAGAACGTGGAATGTTTGGTTACAAAGAAGAACTTTCATTTAAACAATTCTCTTAAAAATATTAAATAATGTCAGAATTAAAAAAAAGACTTTCCTCTATTCTTGAAAGTCCCAAACATAATACAGAAGAAAAACTTGAAAAAGTTTGTCACCTGCTGGACCAGGAAATTTCCTACTTTAACTGGACAGGCTTTTACTTTAAAAACGGGGATAAAGATGAACTGATCCTGGGCCCCTATGTAGGAGCCCCTACAGACCATACCATTATCCCTTATGGAAAAGGAATTTGTGGACAGGTTGCCGTTTCCAATGAAACCTTTGTTGTTCCCGATGTGAACGAAGAAAGTAATTACCTGAGCTGTTCCATTGATACCAAAGCCGAAATTGTGGTCCCGATATTCAAAGATGGGAAAAACATTGGCCAGATTGATATTGATTCCCATACCATAGATCCTTTTACAGATGAAGATCGCGAACTATTGGAATGGTTATGTAATGAAGTTTCAAAAATTTTATAATTGAATTTCAGCAATACATCATATAGACTCCGGCTTTTACAGCTGGAGTTTTTTTGTCACTATTGAAATGAGGTGTTCAAATAGAAATCTTAGAATTACGGTTACTTATTATGGATTATAAGTGGTAATGACAAACAGTATTAACGGTTCATCCCCTGTGTTTTCAATAGAATGGTAACCAATAGAACTAATGGCGGTAATGTCTCCCTTTTGAAGGGTTTTTTTACGCACAGGACCTTGTATCCCCGTTCTTTCCCGGTATTCCCCGGTTCCATGTACTACAACATACAATTCCTCTTCATTTCTTTCATTATGGGTATGAAATCCGGATTCATCGCCTTTTTTCAATAATACCATGTAAGCCGCCAGCCGGTTATTAGCCAGTTCCTGGTGACCGAACATCTGTATCATATATACGGTTCCGTTACCGCCATACATGTTTTCACGTTTATCTATGCGGGTAATGCTCCGTTCATTCTTTCCGAATGCCATTACATACAGGTGAATGTATTTTGAAACTTCTTGTATAACGTGGTCAAATTCTACGCCTTCAGATAATATAACTGTACCGGACATGTGCTTTAGTTTAATGCAGCTCAATGTACCCAAAAATATATCATAAAGCAAGCAGAGCTCATTAAAGTTTTAAAAATAGTCTGGGTATTACTTATGTTGTGGTAGCAAAGTCAGTCTTGCATTGCCTGTACCTCCGTCAGCAATTCTTTAAAATAGTTTTCACATTTCGCGATATGCGTTCCATACCAGGAGAATGCTTCACCATCTACAATCATTATCTTTTTTATCAGGATAAAAGACTTTTAGCTCTTCAATATGTTTTTCTTTAAATGGAAACGGTTCGGAAGATAGCATAATAAGATCAGCTTCTGCAAGATCCTCAGGAGTAATTTCAGGATAGCGGGTTTTATCTTTAAAAATATTTTCAAAACCGGTTTCAGATAAAATCCTGTGAATGAATGTGTCTGAACCAACCGACATATAAGGGTTTTTCCAGATAAGATAAGCTGTTTTTATACTTGTATCAAGCTTTGCCTGATTAAGGACATCATAGATTTTGAGATTGAACAATTGTGCTCTTTCCTCCCTTCCAATCAGCTTTCCAAGGTTTTTAAGCAGATAATAATTATCTTCTATTGTTTCTACGTTAGTTACCATAACCTTGAAGTCATTCATTAAAGCTTCCACCTGCTCTTTTACATTTTCCTCCTTGTTGGCAAGGATAAGATCCGGCTGTAAAGCTTTGATTTTTTCAATATTGATGTTCTTGGTTCCTCCGACAATCGTTACGTTTTTTACTTTATCTTTGGGATGTATGCAGAATTTAGTCCGGCCTACAACCTCATGTCCGGTTAATCCAAGATCAAATAAAGCCTCAGTAATAGAGGGGACAAGTGAAACAATTTTCATATTGGCATAGTAAGATGATGCCTAAAATTACAAAAGTTTTCCGGTTAAGAAAAAGTCCCGCTACCGTAAAATAGATGATAAGTCCGGTAACATCTACCAGGGTGGCAACGAAAGGGGCAGAAGATGTAGCAGGATCGAGTTTTAATTTCTTTAAAACAAACGGAATCATCGATCCGGATAAGGTTCCCCATAATACAATGGCAATCAGTGATACGGAAACACTTAAACCTACATATACCCAATATTGGCCATAATCGAAAAGGCCTATTTTTTGCCAAAGCATAATCCTGATAAAGCCAATGATCCCTAAAATAGCTCCCAGGCACAGTCCGGAAATAATTTCCTTTCTCATCACATACCACCAGTCCTTAAGGCTGATTTCCTGAAGGGCCATAGCACGGATAATCAATGTAGCCGCCTGTGAGCCTGAATTCCCACCACTGGAAATAATTAAAGGAACAAACAGGGCAAGAACAACCGCTTTCTCAATTTCTTTATCAAAATATCCCATGGCAGATGCTGTCAGCATTTCTGATACAAAAAGAATAATAAGCCATGTAGCTCTTTTCTTGATCATTTCCGTCCAGGAAGTTTGGGTATAGGGGAGATCTAAGGCTTCCAACCCCCCGAATTTCTGGATGTCCTCTGTATTTTGCTGCTCAATTTGGTCGAGGATGTCATCTATTGTTACAATTCCTACCAGAACACCGGCCTCTGTAATAATAGGGAGTGCGCCACGGTCATATTTTTCAAAATAAGTAACTGCATCCTCTTTTGAAGTCGTTGTGGTAATCGCCACAAAATGATTGTCTGTAATATCGGAAACCAGGGTGTCCTCTTCTTCAAGAAGTAAAGTTCCGATGGCGAGGTCATCAATCAGCCGGTTTCTTTCATCCACTACATACAGGTAATTCATGGTTTCTACCTTTTTACCTACTTTTTTAATTTGCTGGAGACACCGCTTTACCGTCCATTCCTTACGGATCTGGATATAGTAGGGGGTCATCAGACGGGCAATAGAATCCGAATTATACCCTAAAAGTTTTAAAGCAATCCTTCTTTCCTGTGGATTAAGATGATTGATGGAATATTTAATCAGCTCATCCGGAAAATCCTCAAAAAGGGCAGTCCTGTCATCCGGTGTCATCGCATTAAGAATTTCAGAAACATCATCGCTTCCGATACTCCTGATGGTATCTTCCTGAAAATCCGGATCAAGATGGGAGAAAACTTCGGCTTTGTACTCTTTCGGAACCTTCAGGAACGCGAGTAGCCTCTCATCAGCTGGAAGTTCACTGAGAGTTTCGGCAATATCGGCAGGGTTGAAGATAAGTTCGTCTCTAGAGTTCAAAACGTGAAATTTTAGGATATGCAAAAATAATTCAAATTTTTAAGACTGGCCAATAAACTGGTAAATTTAAGGATTAATTAAAGTCTGAAGCTGTGTAATAAAGAAAAACACCCGCCGGAGCGGATGTTGAAAATTAAATTTTAAAATGCATGCGGGCCTGTTATTCCAAAATAGGCTCACATTGTATTACGGGAGAGGGAAGGCAAAACCCTCCGGTACAGCATTCACCGGGATCACATTGGGGTTCGGTGGTTCTGCATTTTCTGGCCTGAAGGCTTCCTTTGATTTCTTTTTGCTCTTTTCTGCTAAGCTTTTTGAACGTTGTAGCTGACATGGTGACTAATTTTAAGTAAGATTAAAAATATTTCCTAGTCTTCAATACAGGCATATTCCATACAGACGCCCCTGCAGCAGATTCCGATAAAACATGGTCTGGTTTCACTGCATCTTTCAATCAGTCCCCCGTTAATTTGCTTTGCTTTTTCTCTACTGAGTTTCTTTAAATTTTTCATGTGATTTGATTTTATAGGTTTGTTAAGTTTTACTTATTCCAGACAGATGAACGGTGAACAAATTCCATAGCAACACCATCCGGCAGCACATGGGTTGGAATCACTACATCCTGTTAATTTGCTTTGCCTTTTCTCTGCTGCTTATTCAGTAATGATAAGACAGGTAATGGAATGTGTTACCATTATTCCAATGGGCACATTTGTGGACTGCAAATTCCATCACAACACCATCCAACAGTGCATGGACGGGTGATGCTGCATCTGGCAATAACACCTCCGTTAATGTGTTTTGCTGCTTCTCTGCTGATTTTCTTTAAATTTTTCATAGGATTTAGATTTTAATGTTTCACTAAAATAACAAATATTTTTCAATTATTCCTATTTTGGTGAAAATATTGCGTTGGTAGTCAGTATTTTATAGATGTTTTGGAGATATTTAGAAAAATAGAGTAGTGTAAAAGGAAATGCAGCGAATGACAAATTAACGGTAAAGCATGCTTCTGTTTTGAAGCCGGAACTATTATAATCGGTTATAAATACAGTATAAAACGAGCTGTAAAAGACTTCCTAATAATGGATGAATGGTAAAAGCGGTGTGAAATGAAAGGATAATTATGAAAATAGATCGAGAAGCAAATTTTCAAATAAATTTTACAGTTTAATTAAAGCTCTGCCTCTGCAGGTTTTAATTTCCTCAGTTTTTTTTATAATTCCTCTTATGGCACCATCGGTACCTATCTTAACAGAATTCACAGTTGATCCCAGCAAACGCATATTTTTTCTGTAAGTGTCATGGTCTGTTTCCGTAACGAGATTCCCATCAGCACTAAAAAGCTTCATGCTCACCACAACCTGATTAGAAAAGACATATTTCCCGAGACCTACTTTGAAATAACGTACTTTAGAAACAATTGCAAAATCGGCATCGTTATTCACACAGTAATCCATAATGGTTTGTTTATCTATGCTGTCAAAAGGAACCTGAACTTCAGCCCGGAGCATTTTGTTTTTTCTCCCGCTGAAATTATCAGTTACAGCATCAAAGAAGGCATTATTGGTAGGCTCTTTTATTTCATCAATATCAGGCTCTACCTCAGGATTGAAGTATAAAACTTTTTTTATTTTGTCTTCAGCATTCCTCTGTGCTTTTACCAAAGTAACGCCTGTCAATAAAAAAGTGATAACTGCTGTAAAGAATATAATTTTTTTCATTTGTAATTCGAATGCAAAACTACTGCCTTTTTGTTGGATTACATACAATTTATTAAGAAATTTTTAACATTTTTTTCTATCAATTTTAATTTATGAAATCAATAATGTTTGCAAAATCAAAAAATAGTCGTAATTTTGCACCCGTTACATAATAATCATTAAACAATATTGGAATGTACTTAACAACAGAAAAAAAGCAGGAAATTTTCGCAAAACACGGAAAATCTGCACAAGACACAGGAAGTGCTGAAGGACAAATTGCACTTTTCACTTTCAGAATCAACCATCTTTCTGCTCACTTAAAGAGCAACCATAAAGATTTCAACACTGAAAAATCTTTGGTTAAGCTGGTAGGTAAAAGAAAAAGATTACTAGATTACCTTAAAAATAAAGATATCGCCAGATATAGAGCGATCATCGCTGAACTAGGTTTAAGAAAATAATCTATAAAGATTTTCAAAAACAAAGCAACTTCGAAAGGAGTTGCTTTATTTTTTATAAGCAAAGAGGGCGACAAAGTCTCCAGTTTTGCACTTATTTTATGTTCTCCCAACTTATTCCGCTTTCTTACCAATTTTCCCCAAATGCGTATTCTGAAAACTATCTGGAAATTTTAAACCATATCCTAATATTCTGTCAAATGCGGAATGCGAAAATAAAATAGCTCCGATCATCTGTAAATAGGGGAGTGCGAGCACCGTTCCGGCAAGATAAACAACAATAGCAATTCCTAAATGGTGAAACAGGTTATAACAAAAGGCACCTGTTTTATTATTAATCGTATATCCCAGCATGGAAATATCAGGAGCAAGGAAAAGTCCTGCAAACCACCACCAGGAGTATCCCGTTTGTGCAAAAGCTAGAATTCCAAGGATTAAAAAGGCTGCGTATTCAAGTTGTAACTGAAACTTCATCAGAATAAGGAATTTAATGATTATATAAATTAAGTCGGAATTTCGGGAAGAAAGTTACATACAAGACCAAGAGTTTAGGATCAGAATGCTTCTAAAAATGCAGGCGCCTGTATGTGTAAGAGTGCAAGAATGAAATAGTATTTTGTGATTAACGATGTGCTTATGATTTAAAAATGAGAATTTTTATTGCTTGCCCATAAGATAAAGTCGTGAAAATATAACAGGCTGTTCCGGAAATGAAACAGCCTGCTTAAATTATTTTATATAGAAGTTAATGTCCTGATTTCGCTTCAGTGCTTTCTACATGCCCCAGAAATTTGGTGCAGTAAGCTCCGAAAATAAGAATCACAAGATAACAGAACACCGGGATGATAAATGACTGCTGTACTCCGAACTGGTCTGCAAGATACCCCTGAAGAATAGGAACGATAGCTCCTCCTAAAATTGCCATGACAACCAGGGATGAGCCCTGACTTGTATATTTCCCCAGTCCTGAAATCGCCAAAGTGTAGATATTGGAAAACATGATTGAATTGAAAATTCCGATTCCCAAAACACTGTACATGGCCATTTCCCCATGATTAACCATAGTTGAAATCAGCAGGATAACATTAATTGCGGCAAAAATGGAAAGAGTTCTTGCCGGAGCCGCTTTCCCCACAAAGAATGCTGCAAAGTTCAGTAATATAAATACCAGGAAAAAGCTTATTTGGGCAAAACTAAGGTTAACAATGCTGAAAATCACCAGGAAAACCAATGTGGCAGCTCCTAGCATAAAAACTGCTTTTTTAGCCTGGCTCATCGATTGGTTTAATGAAATAGCTCCAAGGAAACGTCCGATCATTGCACCTCCCCAATATAATGAAAGATAATTTTTACTGATCGCTTCATTGAATTTCATGGTTTCTTCAAGGAAACTGATAATAAAACTTCCTACTGCCACCTCACCTCCAACGTAACAAAACATGGTGAAAACTCCGAATTTCAGGTGATTAAATTTCAATGCTCCCCATCCTTGGAGCGTTTCTTCGGTTTCCATTTGAAATGAAGGAAGCTTCACTCTTGAAATTAATAAACCTACCAACAGGAGGATGGCAGCGAAGATTAAATAAGGTATTCTTGTTGCCACCGCACTGAATGTTCCGTCCGGTTCCGAAAATAATTCAAAAATTAAGTGTCCTCCCAATACGGGCGCAATCGTAGTTCCGAAAGCGTTGAAAGCCTGTGTCATATTTAAGCGGCTGGATGCTGATTCTTCTGAACCCAGCAATGAAACATACGCATTGGCTGTGATCTGCAAAACTGTGAAACCTAATCCCAGAATAAACAATGCACCTAAAAATAAAGGATAATAAGAGAAAGTGGCTGCCGGATAAAACAGAATACAGCCGAAAGCTGCCAAAACAATCCCGAAAAGAATTCCTTTTTTATATCCCACTTTATTGATAGGGTCACCTTTGGAAATGGAAATAAGGAAATAAACCAGGGAACCGATAAAGTAAGCTCCGAAAAAGCAGAACTGTACCAGCATGGATTCAAAAAAAGTCAGTTTGAAAAGTTGTTTCAGATAAGGGATCAGAATATCATTCATACAGGTAATGAATCCCCACATAAAAAAAAAGCAGGGTGATGGTGATCAATGGAACCGTATAATTCCTGCTTTGTGATTGTACTTCTTTATTCATAAACATTTATTTAATATAAAAGGGGCCTTTTTTCGATAAGGATACCTTAATTTTTTGCCTGCAGCATATTATTTTGTGAAGTAAGGCAAATATAAGAGATAGGTTTGTTGTTTTGCAATTGTTTTCCAGTTTTATCCGTCAGATATTATTTTCTTTTTTTGAGACAATAATACAAAAAAGCAATGATTTTTTAGGACAATTTATGAAAAAACAATTTTCATTTTTTGCCAATAATAATGAATAAGTTCTGAATTAAGTTGAATCTTTCATTTGCTGACAGACATAATTTTATAATCCGATACCTTATTTATACAAACGAAAAATTTAATATTTCATTATTATATAGTACCTTTGCAAACGAAAATTTAAAGAGTTTAAATATTAATCATACTCAATACGGAGTATAAAGACGAAAATTTATGAGTATACCTCAAGCGTTTACAGAAACGGTTACCCTTGCAGATGGCAGGGAAATCACGATTGAAACGGGGAAGCTGGCTAAGCAGGCTGACGGATCCGTAGTTGTTAAATGTGGTGGGACAATGCTTTTAGCAACTGTTGTAGCCAATAAAGAAGCAAATCCCGGAGTAGACTTTTTACCATTAACAGTAGATTACAGGGAAAAGTTCTATGCGGGAGGAAGAATTCCAGGGAATTTCTTCCGTAGAGAAGCAAAACCATCTGATGATGAAGTGCTTACTATGAGATTGGTAGACAGGGTATTGCGTCCGCTTTTCCCTGAAGATTTCCATGCGGAAGTACAGGTGATGATCTCACTGATCTCTTATGACAAAGAGGTGATGCCTGAAGCATTAGCCGGTCTGGCAGCTTCTGCGGCCATCGCCATTACAGATATTCCTTTCAATGGACCGATGTCTGAAGCTAGGGTAATAAGAATAGACGGAGAGCTATCTGTAAATCCAAGTTATGAAAATTTATTAAAAGCAGATATCGATATTATGGTGGGAGCTACTAAAGACTCCATCGTAATGGTAGAAGGTGAGATGAAAGAAATCTCCGAGCAGGAAATGCTGGAGGCAATCAATTTTGCTCATGCAGAAATCAAAAAACAGATTGAAGCCCAGGAGAGATTAGCTGCAAAAGTAGGAAAATCTTTCCCTAAAAGAGAATACAGCCACGAAGAGCATGACGAAGCCATTCGTGAAAAAGTATGGAATGAATGCTACAACAAAGTATATGAAGTAGCAAAAACTCCATCCAATAAAGAAGAAAGAGGGGAGAAGTTCAAAGCAGTTCTTGAGGAATTTTTAGCCCAGTATGCTGAAGATGAAGAAGAATTGGCAAGAGTGACTCCTTTCGTTAAAGTATATTACCACGACGTAGAGAAAGAAGCTATGCGTCAGATGATCCTTGAAGACAATATCCGTCTTGATGGTCGTGATCCGCAAACGATCCGTCCGATCTGGTCAGAGATTGACTATCTTCCGGGAGCTCACGGTTCAGCAATCTTTACAAGAGGGGAAACCCAGTCTCTGACTGCCGTAACATTAGGCTCTGTAAAAGATGCCAACATGATCGACAGCGTAATCACGCAGCACGACGAGAGATTCTTCCTGCATTATAATTTCCCTCCGTTCTCAACTGGTGAAGCAAGACCTTTAAGAGGTACATCAAGAAGAGAGGTAGGACACGGAAACCTGGCACAAAGAGCTTTAACAGCAGTAATTCCCCAGGAAAACCCATATACCATCAGAATTGTTTCCGATATCCTGGAATCAAACGGTTCCTCTTCAATGGCAACTGTTTGTGCCGGAACATTGGCATTAATGGATGCCGGAGTTCAGATTACAAAACCTGTTTCAGGGATTGCAATGGGATTGATTACGGATAAAAAATCAGGAAAATGGACTGTACTTTCCGATATCTTAGGTGATGAAGACCACCTTGGAGATATGGACTTCAAAGTAACCGGTACAGCAGACGGTATCACAGCTTGTCAGATGGATATTAAAATCCAGGGACTTTCTATGGATATCATGGAAAAGGCTTTAATGCAGGCTAAAGACGGAAGATTACACATCCTTAATAAAATCACAGAAACGATTGCCCAGCCAAGACCGGATGTGAAGCCTCATGCTCCGAAGATGGTAATAATGGAGATTGCAAAAGACTTCATTGGAGCGGTAATCGGGCCTGGTGGAAAAATTATTCAACAGCTACAGAAAGATACGGATACGGTTGTTTCAATTGAAGAAATCGGAGAAATCGGACGTATTGAAATTGCCGGAACAGACAGGGAGAAAATCAATGCTGCGATCGCTAAGATCAATGAGATTACCTTCGTACCGGTTGTAGGTGAAGTATACAAAGGTAAGGTAGTGAAAGTGATGGATTTTGGAGCTTTTGTGGCCATTGCCAAAGGTACTGAAGGACTTCTGCACATTTCAGAAATTGAATGGAAGCGCCTTGATAAGGTTCCATACGCTGAAGGTGATGAAGTAGAAGTAAAATTCATGGGGTATGATGACCGTAAGAAAATGAAGCTTTCCCGTAAAGTTCTTTTGCCAAGACCTCCAAAACCGGAAGGTAAACCGAAAGCTGAAGGACAAGGAAGACCACAAGGCGGAAAACCTGCAGAAAACCAGACGCCTACTACAGAAGCATAAGAAATATTCTTAGATATGAAAAATCCCTCATTTTGAGGGATTTTTTGTTTGTATAGGGTTGAAAAGTGCAACCAGAAGGTTTTTACCTGTGATAACATTAAATGCTTTATAGGTCAGGGTTATTTTTTCTCTTTTAATTGTATATGCTCCCTTGCATCTTCAACAGTCTTTATTTCAGCTTCCGATTCTTTGTTTTAAATCCTCAGCTCCCCCGGTTTTTCTCGGCTGTCCGTTTTTAGAAGAACCGAAGTTATAAGTATAGGAAAGTGTCACCACACGGGAGTCCCTTTTCACAACAAAATTTTCTACATAATTATTAAAAACAGTTTGTGCTTTAGGGTTACTGGAGAAAAATACATCGTTGAATGCAAGCTTCAGGATGCTGTTATTTTTAAATTTCTTCTGGGCTCCTATATTCAGGTACCAGATGGGTCTTACGTCCATATAGGCATAAACTTCCCGGGTTCTGTAATTGCCTGTGACTTCTGCTGTGAATCCATTTCCTAATTTGAAGGAGTTGATGCTGTTGATATTGAAATTAAAATTTCCTTTGTTGTTGATCTGGGTTTCAGAAACATTTCCGGTGTAAGTCGCATAATAAAAATTGGCATTGTTATTCATGTCCCACCATTGGGTCACTTTTACAGGAGCGATCAGGTAAAGGCCGTAGTTAGAGACCGAGCTGAGGTTTTCAATAGTTTGTACGGTCACATTTTTACCATCTTCTATAACAGGCTTGATGACATCCGTAATATTGTCACTGGTTTTACTGTAGCTTAATGTAAAGAAATATTTATTGCTTAAGCTATAGGTAATTTCATAATTCATCATGGTTTGTGGGCTCAGGTCAGGATTTCCGGTTTTGGAAGTGGTAGGATCCAGATAGAACTTAAACGGGTTCAGCTGCATATAACTGGGTCTTGTGATCCTTCTGCTGAAATTGATTTCCAGGTTGCTTTTATCCGTCAGGTCATAAGAGAAAACAGCACTTGGAAATAATTGCGTATAATTTTGTTTATTAACCTGATTCGTAGCAAGCTGTGTTCCTTTTATGTTGGTATTCTCTACTCTTAAACCGGCTGTCATTTTTAATTTTTCCCATTTTTTGGAGACATTTCCATAGATGGCATTAATATTTTCTTCATAAATAAAATGATTGCTCTTTGAAGGATCAAAAACCGGATTTCCGGCTTCTAAATTGAAAAACTTCAGATCACTGTCGTTTTTTACAAAGCTGGTCTTAACCCCTCCTTCCAGTTTCCAGTCATTTTTTAAATTTTTGGCGAGATCAGATTTTAATGAATAGATATTTAATTTTCCATTGATATCACCTTTTAAAATATCAAGCCTGTCAGAATTTTCAGATATCAGGTGGGTTTTTTGTTTCAAAATTTTGAAGCGAGGAATTGGTATAATTAATATAATCAAAATCTGTAGTCAGTTCCGATCCTAAAGAATCAAGAGCATATTTATGGTTCAGGTTCACCGAAAAATTATCCCAGTCATTTTTTGTGGTACTCAGTGTATTGAAAGTACTTTCAGGAATGCGGTTGTTGTTCAGTGTTATATTGTTGTTATCACCATCCAGATTAAGCCTGCTGGTGACCAGGCCTAAAGAAAAGCCCAGCACATTTTTATCATTCATATAATAGTCCATTCCGGCTTTTGCCACATGACTTTTAATGCCAAACTTTAGATAATTATCCTGTAAATAAGCTTTTTCAAAATTATTATTGTTATAAAAATTTCTATCCAGGATCAGGTGGTTGTAAAGCTCCCTGTAGGCAAAACTGTAATTTCCGAATATATTGAACTTTTTATTCCTGTGATTAATGCTGAAGCTGTTATTGTTCTTCACATACTTTCCTGTTCCTATAGAGGATGAAATACTGCCGTTTGTGCCTTTTCTCTGTTCCTTTTTAAGTCTGATATTGATGATGGATGAGCCTGCAGCATCGTATTTGGAAGAAGGATTGGTGATAAATTCTATTTTATCTATGGTGGAAGAAGGAAGCCCTTTCAGATAATTGGCGAGATCACTTCCGGTCATTGGTGTATTTTTACCATCAATCTGGATGAGCAGGTTTCCTTTTCCCCTGAGGCTGATATTATCATTGGAATCAATGTTGACTCCCGGTGCCTTTTCCAGCACTTCAAAAGCTGAGTTTCCTGTACTGGCAATACTGTTTTCGACATTCATAATCATTTTTCCGTCCTGTCTTTCAATCAGGGGCCTGGTCTTTGTAATGGTTACTCCTTCAATTGATTTTATTTTCAGGTCAATAGGAGGGAGGCTGGTATTGTCTGCCAATGCAATATTGTCAGAATGATAGATTTCAGAGCCGTTTCTGTTAATCTTTAACCGGTAAGTTCCGGGCTTCAGGTCATTGAAACTGAACTTTCCGTTGGCATCTGCAATTTCTGTTTTAATAAGTTTCTGTTCAGAGTCGAATAAATTGATTTCCATCTGCTCTGTTTTCTCAGAGGAAATAGTGCCTGACAAGGAAAAACCCTGCATGGTTTGTGCTGACAAATAACTGCTGAACAGGAGCATCCAGATCAGCAGAAATGAAAATATTCTGGCCATAGTGTTTTATTTTTTTGAATTGAGACAGTTTTCTGAAATTTTAAGCAAAGCGGAATACATCACTTCCAGCTCTTTTTTACTAATCCCCTCTAAAGCCGTTTTTCTGTTTTTTTCAACAATATTCTGAACCTTTTCTATGATTTCCTTTCCGGATTCTGTCACTTTTAAATTGGTTTTCCTACGGTCTTCAGTGTGTACGTGTCGTATAATATATTCTGACTTTACCATGATATCAATGATTCTGGTTACAGAAGCATTATCTTTAAATACCAGATCACCAATCTCATTCTGGGTAATTCCCGGGTTTTCCAGAATAGCCTTGATGATAAGCCATTGATCTATGGTTATCGTAAAACCGTTTGCCTTTAGCTGACGTTGTGCATAGTTTCTATAGGCCCTTATGGCTTTATCGATATTGTAGAATATAATTGAATTTAGTTTTTCCATGATATCATTAAAATGATAAATCAATTATTGATATATCAATTAATTGGTTGACCATCAATATACCTTTGTTACACTACCCTGAAATTTTTTTTAAAATAATTTAAAAACTGCCAATAGGATCATTGATTTTTTCCTTTACAGATGGGCCTTTTAGAGAATAAGAGGGAGCTGTATTTTCAATCACTTTAAATAATCCGTCGATTTGCGGCCGAATTCCCGGAGGAGATACATGATAAAACTCTTTGAGAAGATCCAGAGAACCCGGCTTTTTAGGGTACCGGTTGTTGCTTAGGAAATTCCTTAAAGCCAGATTTACTTTTTCCTCCCCAATAAGCTCACTTAATTTTACCATACCAACAGCACCTTTAGAGTATGAAATATGGGGAACTTTCCCGGTAGCCCTGTAAATAGGAACATTTTCAGATAATCCTTTTTCATTGTCATAGATTTGCTGATGTACGCGGATTCTGTCCATCATTTTTTCTTTACCATGCATTTTTTTTGTAAAGCATCATTTCTGTATACATGGCGAGAGTTTCTGTAAGCATTACGGAGCCTTCACGGTGATCAGGGTCTATCTGGCTGTTGCCCCACCACAGATGGGAGAGTTCGTGGCCCGCGAGTTCATTGATGACATCTTGTTCTTTATCAGCATGAATGTTGGCATGGAATATCATATCTTCAGGCATAAAGATGACTGATGGGTACGCTGTAGCCGCAAAACCTCTGGTAAATGATGAAATTTCTGCGAAAGTAATGGTACTGAAAGGGTATTGCCCAAAATTCTGCTGGCAATAATCCAGGGTGAGTTTTGCATTCTGAATAAGATGCTCTACATTTTCACCATGATTTTTATGATACAGAATGTTGATCAGGATTCCCTTGTAATTTACTTTCTGAATCTGATATACTGCGGATGAAAAGGCAAACCGGAAAGGGATATTTTTCGCGTGATATCGGAAATAGTTCCTTCCTGCTGTACTCCAGCTTTTTATAAGATCTCCGGTACCCACAGCTGTTTGATTGCCCTCTGTAGAAAGGGTCATATCCAATGTAATAAAATCTTTTTTAAATACTGCCGGATTTTCGGGACTCTGTAATGGCTCAAGCTCTCCAAGCCGGTATTGTTTCCGTTTTTGCTCATCCTGTATTTCTTCTCCTTTCTGATATCCGATGCCCGGATAATACCTGCTGATTCTTGCAAATGAACCGTTTTCTATAATGGCATTGAAAGATTGGTGACCGTTAACGGCAAACCATTGGTAAGACAATTCAAAATCTAGGACAGCTTCAGCTTCTGGAGCCATTGGCTGGTTTAATGAAATCTCAGCCGTATTTTTGGCAATTGGCATAATTTCTGATCCGTATTTAAAAATTGCAGATTTCAATCGCAGATCTTTATTAAAATTGATCAGGATTTTACTGACAGGACTTCCTGTTTGATTTTTCAGGAGGTATTTTCCCGTGATTTCATACGTATTCTTTGATGGATAGAGTTTAATTTCAGTAGTTACATCAGTGATGTCAGGTTGTGGCAGGTGTTCATATTTCCGGTATTTTTTTTCATACTGAGCAGCATGCAAAACGGAACTTTCTTCATTTTTGGGGATATACCCTTTCATAAAAAGTGATCCTGAATAGATCCCTGAAAATAAGAGAAGAAAACAAACGGAATATTGAATAACAGAGAGCTTTTTAGTTTTTATGAAAAGAACAGCCAGCCATAACACAGCCATGATACCGGCACCAAATAAAAGCCTTTGTAAAAAAGCCTCTTCGTAGGTTCCGTACCCATTAAAATCACTGTAACTGCCTCTGAAATCTGAAAATATTCTCAAAAGCGGATAAGAAAATAACATTTGGGAAGCAGGGCCGGCGAATACAAATGAAGATACAACAGATATGCCCAAAGCAATAAACTTGTTTTTTATAAGGTCATTGATCAACAGTATCAGGCTGGTAAACAAGATCAATGGAAAAGTATTAAAGATAAATACTCCGAGATAAGCATTCCAGTCCAGATGCCCATACCCGTAAACAGTCTGGAAAACGATTCCTTCAATAATTGAAATCCCCGTGAAAAAAAACAGCAGGATACTCATGGAAATACAATGACCTGCCCATTTTGCTTTTGAGAAAAAAGTACTTTTTTCAATAAGGAAAAAGCCGGATGAGTGACTCCTCCAATACAGGTCGTTGAGAAAATAAACCACGACCAATATACCTAATATATGGAAGTTTTCAGAAATGGTGGTTGCCATCAGTCCTGAACTGGCGTATTTTTGAGGCAGGCGGATCCCTTTCTCAATTTCGGCATACATTTCCATTCCTATGAAGAATAGCAGGAGGATGGTGACAGCAGGAATAGTAACGGTTTTAAATAAATAAATCAGGTCGGTTTTTGCAAATGACAGGATGGCCTGAACGGAAGATTTTCTATTGAAAATTGGGAATGCAACCTTGTATTCCTCCGAAGAAATCACAGGTGAAGAATAGCGCTGAGGCTCTTTTTTTATTTTTCTTTTTGAAATATGGGAAAATGAGAACAGTCTGAAGGAAAGCAGCAGGAAAATAACTGATATTCCAGAGAACATAAGCCTGTTGAACAATAAATAATGCGTAAAAGGTACAATTTGTGTGTTCTTCTGATGAACGGAAAACACTTTGGCATCCATAAAATAAGAGGAAATGCCGAAAGGATCAAGCCATGCCGAAAGTTGCTGTGCTTCCAATGACTGAGGCATGCTTCCTGCCATAAAAGGAGAATTGGAAAATAGCAGGACAACCATGTACAATACATACAGGAACAATCCGGTTACAACAACGAGTAATTTTTTCCTGATGATGAAAGATACAAAAAACAACAAACTGCTGATGAAAAAAGTATTGAACAGACCGAAAACCAGCAAAGGATATAAGTAATACACCACTTGGAATCCATCCTGCATTTCGCTTCCTGTCCGCATTGCCTGTCCAGTCATAAAACCAGTCATAAGAAAAAAGAAACTTAAAAAAAGTTGTACATAATACGAACAGAATTTTCCGGTCAGATAAGATTTTTTATCGACCGGAAATGAGAACATCAGTAAATCGAACCGGCTATCAGCTTCCTTGAAAAGCAGCTGTAAAGCATAAATGACTCCGGGAAAGATGAGCGAAATGCTGAGTAGTCCGGTCATAAAACCAATGGTATAAGGTGAATTTAAAAAAATACCTTCTCCAACGGTAAGATTAAACCGGCTGCCGCAAAAGATACCTATTCCTGTTAAGGCTAAGGCAATCAGGTACCCGGACCGGTGCTTTATATGGCGTCCGGCCTCAAATAAAAATATAGTGTTCATGACTAAGGTTTTTGAGTTAGAGTATGAAAGTAAACATGTTCCAATAAAGGTTGTACAGAATAGAAACCTTTGGGATATTCCTGAGAAAAAACGGTGATATGCAGTGCTCTTTCAATTAGCTGCTGGCTGATAATATCATAGTGTAAAGTATACTGTTTCAGCTCATTTTTATCGATAGGTTTAGACCATATTTTGTTTTCCAGTTCTGCAATTAATGCTCCCGGGCTGCCTTGTATAAGGATCTTGCCATGATTCATAACAGCCATTTCCGAGCAAAGGTTTCTTACATCTTCCACCAGATGGGTGGAAAGGATCACAATAACATCCCGGCTGATGTCATTCAGCAAAGCATTGAAACGGTTGCGTTCCTCAGGATCTAGACCGGCCGTAGGTTCATCTACGATGATGATCTTGGGTGCGCCCAATAAAGCCTGTGCCACTCCGAATCGCTGCTTCATTCCCCCGGAGAAGGTATGAACCTCTTTATTCCTGAAATCTGCAAGGTTGACCTTCTCCAGTAGATTTATAATCTGATTTTTCCGCTGATTCTTGTCTGAAACGCCCTTCAATACTGCGATATGTTCCAGCAGATCATATGCAGAAACTCTAGGGTAAACCCCGAAATCCTGAGGCAGAAACCCCAAATGTTTTTTGATATAATCTGGATTTTGGGTAACATCCGTTCCGTTAAAGATGATATTCCCGGAAGTAGGTTTCCGGAGGCCTACAATGGTTTTCATTAAAGATGATTTACCCGCTCCATTAGGACCAAGCAGGCCGAACATTCCGTTTTTGATCTCCAGTGAAATGTTCTGAATAGCTTGATGTCCATTAGGATAAGTGAGGCTGAGCTGGTTAACAGATAATGTATTCATAATTTTGAGTTTGGTTAATACAATGACAGGCGGTCTTTCGACAGCTGTTTTTTGAAGTTAGAAGTTAGTGGGCTGGAAGCTGGAAGTAATGGGAAATTTTAACTCTTAATACTTGGCTTCGCTCCGTAGCCGGCTATTCTTTAAATTCAAGAATATCTCCGGGCTGGCATTCCAGGATTTTGCAGATGGCCTCAAGGGTATCGAAACGTACTCCTTTGGCTTTTCCGGTTTTCAGGATGGAAAGATTGACGGGAGTAATTCCCAGTTTTTCTGCCAATTCTTTACTCTGCATCTTTCTTTTGGCAAGCATTACATCCAAGTTGACTATAATCGGCATTTTATATAAATAGATCTTGTTCGTTTTGCAAATGTAGCCCTTGTTTAAAAATATTGGCAAGAAACAGGCAGAAAATTCCAAGCATAAAGTGAATAAACACCAGTCCCCATATAATACTTTCCACTTCCACAAAGAAACTCGCGATAATAACCAGGGGAAGGGGAATGAAAATATTATACAGATAAAATCTCTTAAGTTGACCTATATTTTTTTTTCGTAAATAATTTGTCGCGGAAGAATACCCTGAAAACTCCGGCAGAAAGCCAGAAAAAAATTCCATAGGAAATTAAAACCAGAAGAAATGAAAACATAATGTACGGATGATTGTTTTCAATATTCAGAAAAGGACTTTCCGTAAACGGATAATTGATGTGAAGGTATTGTCCGTCTTTGTACGGAACAACAGAAAAATCCGTAGCTAAACAAAGAATGGAGTATACAAAAGTGATTAAATAGCCTGCCGAAAGAATACAGCAGATATAAAATAAAATCTTTGAAATAATTCTGGTCTGGTTCATGTCATGATCATTAATTGATATTGCAAATGTATAATTAATTATCGTAAAACAATAATTAATTTAAATAAAAATTTATTTTCTCGATTCAAAATTATCAATAAACTGGTCGGAATAGCGTGATAATCACAGTTTTTAAGTAATTTTAAATAATAAAATTGAAATCATGGCTTACAGTACTGAACTTGCCGACCGCGTACGGGAACGGCTCTTGGTGGAAAATAATATAGAAATTGAAGAAAAGAAAATGTTCAGCGGACTGTCTTTTCTTGTGAATGGAAAGATGTGTATCAGCATCAGTCATGAGAACCTTATGTGCCGCTATGATCCGGAGTTGGAAGAAGAGGTTTCGGAAAAGAAAGGATTTCTGCCGATGATCATGAAAGGGAAGCAACTCAAAGGATACTGCTATGTAGAACCTGCCGGATTTCAAAAGCCGGATGATTTTGAATACTGGATCAAAATATGTCTTGATTATAACCCCATGGCAAAGGCTTCGAAGAAATGAATGGAAAAGAGTTGGGAATAAGAGTGATGAAATTTCAGTCTTACAATCCATCACTCTTATTTATAGTTATCATGATTTCCGTAAAGCTTTTCTCTTATCCGGACCAGAGTCTTTGTTGTTTTTTCTAAATCAGGATAATCAGGCAGGCTGGAAACAGAATAATGGTTTTCTATAGATTGTATCAGTTTTTCTGCCTTTTGCATAACCTTTTCATAGGATTGGTTACCGGCTTTGATATCCAACAGTTCGTCGCGATTTTCTACACGAACAGTCAATGATCGGGTTTTAAAAATCTGTTCACAGGATTGCAGCAGCCGGATGGTATGCATCATATTCTTGCTGTCATAATTCTGTCCGTGCTTCTGATTGACATTGTAACGGTCTTCATTACGCTCCGCTACCCATTTCCAGTATTTCCTGTAGTCTTTGCAGTAAACAGAGTAGGCATCCAGATTGCAGAACACGTAGGAAACAGGTTTTTCGTCTTTAGGAACAGATGATACAGAAACCTGATTGGCCTCTTCATTCTGAATAACTCCTTTATAACCCAACGTCCCTGATTCATCATAAAATACAGCATACATGCCCTTGGTATGGTCAATATTTATTAATCCGCATTTTTCCTGAACCTTTCCATGTGCTGAAAGCCACTTTTTCAAAGGAACGGAACCCTGGCCTTCAAGAACGAAACAAAAATCCAGGATAGATTTCCTTTCCTTTTCAATAGGATTGAGAATCTTTTTGTTGAGTCCTTTGGCTTTTTTTTATCTGCGAAATGGCATAGCCTGCAAAGCTGTCTTTGCATACTTTAGACAGAAAGTCCTCGGTTTTCAGCAGATTCATCAGCGGATGTTGGTAAAGAATACAATCCTCCGGACTTGCCAGGATTTCCAGAATATTAGGATTATTTTTCTGAAGCAGTTCCACAAATCTCCCGATTTCATAATAGGTAATATCATTCGTTTCATTGGAAATCTGCGGAATATAATTCAGCCCGAAGAAATCTTCTTTCGGTAGATAATATACCCCACGGATATCTGTATCCGAATTCTCCGTCGCCAGCCCGAAAGCGCGGCTTCCGGAGATGGCTTCAAAGAGGAGGAGGTTTTTGTTTTTTAGGTCTTGGATGGTCATATTCTAAGTGGATTCAAATTTATAATATACTTTAAGATTAACATTTCTCCAAGATCTCCCTGAAAACTCTCTCCATCTCAGCCTTATCTGCTTTTCCTCCCGGAAGACCCTTTGATTTTTTCTCGTTCTCTGCGATTGTTTTCTCAAGAAAACCAAACAACGCCCAATCATTCGGATGATAGTAAGATTCTCCTTTGGTGGCTTTTAAAGCAACGAGATCTTCTATTTTTCGCCTGATGGTATCATCTGTCAGAACAAGCAGATCACTGAACAAAACCGGTGGAACGGTTCCTTTTTCTATGATCCATTTTCCGGTGAGTGTGGTTCTCAGGCAATAAAAATAACTTTTTAATTTAACTTCATCACTTCTGCAGGCTTCCAGGTATTTTTTACTCATGCTTAAATAATGATAGGAAACCGCTATCGGAGAAAAGCAGGCATCAGCCAATGGCCTGAAAAGCGCTGTGAATTTTGTGTTTTCCTTGTATACGACAGGAGAATAAAACCAACTCAATAAGGCTGCGTTCGATTTCAGTAAAAGATGAAAAGTCTTGCGGAGATCCCATCCCGAACCATCCAGATCATCTTCCGTCATGAATTCTATCGTTTCATCTTTATCCCATGGGGAAAGATACCAGTCTTTTTCATGCCGGTATATGAACCGTATATCATAATCGCTGTCAGGAGAAGCGAAACCCCATGCCCTGCTCCCGGATTCAACGGCAAGAAGTACTTCTACTCCCCGTATTTCTTCTACTTCTTTTATCTTTTTCAGTATTGTTGGTGTCATTGTTTTTTTTATTGATAATGCAAAATAATGATGATAGTACGCAATGTTTTTGCGTAGGTTTTATATTTTGTGAGGTCTGAATTTTCCAGAGGTAAGAGGTAGTATTGCAATATTGGATCTTTTAAGCTTTCATGTATTCGTTTATGATTTGTCTGTCTTACCCCCCTTCATATTTTCCATGAATCCTTTGTATGAAAATCCCTATTTCACTAATATTGCACTTTCTCTATCCACATAACTATTTTACATTCATGTTATCATCAGAATTACAGCACAAAATTGATTTCAAAACAAAACCTTTAGGAGCATTGGGACAGCTTGAATATCTGGCCCACAAAATCGGAATGGTTCAGAAGACCACTTCACCCGGATTGGTAAAACCCCATATGGTTGTTTTTGCAGCCGACCATGGAATTGCTACAGCGGGAGTGAGTGCCTATCCGCAGGAAGTAACGTACCAGATGGTGATGAATTTTTTGAGTGGTGGAGCAGCGATTAATGTTTTCTGTAAACAAAACGGTATTGAAATTACAATTGTAGATGCCGGAGTTAATTTTGATTTTCCTCAGGGACTGCCTTTACAAGATAAAAAAGTAAGAAAATCCAGTCGTAACATTCTAGAAGAACCTGCCATGACTTCTGAAGAATATCTTCAGTCCCTTGAAAATGGCCGACAGGTAGTGAGAGAAATTGCAGGAAGTGGTTGTAATATTATTGGCTTTGGAGAGATGGGGATCGGGAATACTTCCGCTTCTTCACTGATGATGAGTCAATTGTTTAACCTGCCTATAGTGAGCTGTATCGGGCGTGGTACCGGGTTGAATGATGATCAGTTACAGAATAAAATCAATATTTTAACGGCGGCGATAGAAAAGTATCCGGATCTAGCAGCTCCAGATGAAATTGCCAGGACTTTTGGCGGGCTTGAAATTGCCCAGATGATCGGTGCAATGGAAGAGGCCTTTCATCAGGATATGCTGATAATGGTAGACGGTTTTATTGCAACCATTGCGATTGCTACTGCATGGAAAAAGAATTCTCAAATCCTTAATAACTGTATTTTCTGCCATGTAAGCGATGAAAATGCCCATCTTCAGCTGATAGAACTGCTGGGACAGAAAGCTTTACTCAATCTGAATTTGCGTTTGGGAGAAGGAACAGGCTGTGCACTGGCGTATCCGTTACTTCAAAGTGCTGTTAATTTCCTGAATGAAATGTCAAGTTTTGAAGATGCCCATGTTTCAAATAAAGAATAGATGAAAACCATAAAGAATGAATTGATTTACTTTGCGACAGCATTAATGTTTTTCACCAGAATTCCGGTTCCGTTTACCATTCCGTATTCCGGTGAAATCATGAATAAATCTCAAAAATATTTTGCCTGGGTCGGATTATTGGTCGGATTGATCAATGCGGTATTCCTTTATCTTTTTATGCAGCTTTTTAACCTGGAAATAGGGATTGTGTTAATGATGATCAGTAGTGTTTTACTGACCGGGGCATTCCACGAAGATGGCTTCACAGATATGTGCGACAGTTTTGGAGGCGGATATGGGAAAGAAAAAATTCTTACCATTATGAAAGACAGCAGGGTAGGAGCTTACGGAACCATTGGAATTATCCTGTTGTTTGCTTTGAAATTTTTCAGTATTCAGGCTCTGGGAACGGTTGATCTGATGAAGACTCTGTCAATTGTTATCTTGGCACATACTTCAAGCCGTTTTATTTCAGGAACGATGATTTATACCCACCAGTATGTGACGGATATAGATGTCAGCAAATCAAAACCTTTGGCGAATAAACCATTGGATGGGATGGCATTACTGGTTGGCTTTATCAGTGTTTTAATTTCTTTTGTCCTGATACCTGACTGGCGCTTGGTGCTGGCTTTCGCACTCGCTTATTTGGGGAAGATGTGCATGGGCTGGTATTTTAAAAAGCATATCGGTGGCTATACCGGAGACTGCCTGGGGTCGGTACAGCAGGTGTGCGAAGTTTTATTTTATCTCGGAACAATTATCGCATGGAAATTCATCTGATCCGGCATACAGCTGTAGATAATCCTGAAAACCTCTGTTATGGTTTTGCTGAAATGCCTTTGCGTGGAAACTATACTAAAGATTGTGAAAAGCTTGACCTGGATGAAGAGTTTGATCTTGTCATTTCAAGTCCTTCGCTGCGGTGCCGCCTTCTTGCTGATTATTTCAAATTTGATTATACGACAGATGCTCGGTTGAGGGAGATGAACTTCGGAAACTGGGAGCTGAAAAAATGGACCGAAATCCCTGAAGAAGAAATCAATCCCTGGTATCAGGATTTTGTTAATGTAAAAGCTTCGGGAGGAGAAAATTTGCTTGAAATGCAGACCCGTGTGCTTAGCTTTTGGAATGAATTGATTAAGAAAAAGAATACCGGGAAAGTCCTGATTATTACCCATGCAGGGGCCATCCGCCTGATACTTCAGTCAATTTTGCAATTTCCGCTCGAAAATATGTTCAGCATACAGATTGATTATGGAAAGAAGGTAATTATTAAAGCAGAAGGATCGTTATTTTCAGTTTATAAAGTAAATAGTTAGACTGTTCAACACTTAAAATAAAAAACCACCGGCATACCGGCGGTTTCATAATATAAAGTATTTTTAGAACCTTCTGAAAGGCCTTACCCTGACCATGTTGTAATCTTTGGAATAATTCCAGATATGGCCCACATACCCATCCAGAATTCTGGCTTCATTGATGCCCGGCATTTCTGTAGAGCTCCAGTAGTATTTTTGTGACACATCATTCCATGGATTTGATGCAATATTGTAAACGTTTTTTGGAACTTTTATAGAATGCCATTAATTCCTCTTCTGATGGCAAGAACCAGCCTGTGAGGCCGTTTATAGTATAATTAGCACATAACCTTGCCGCGCAGTTTGCATCTGAACACTGGGAAATAATTCTTGCTGTATTAGCAGGACCTGATCCCATTACTGCCTGGGTCTGGTTAACAACATCAAACGGGCACCCCCATTTGATTTTATCTGATCCGTTATAAGTGAGATTGGCAGGAGCAGCCTCAAGATATCTCCATCCATCTGTAAATTCTCCTTTGTCATAAAAAACATATCCACCCGAAGCTCCTATGGCTCCTGCAGTTTTAAATGTTTTTTCAGGTGAATAATATACCTGCGCTCCCTCTTTTACATAAGATTTTACGTAATAGGTAGTGTTGGGCTGTAATGCTGTCGCTTCCAGTTCATATGCCGAATACGTATTCGGATTTGATATTTTAATGGTTTGTCCGTTTGTGATATCTACGCCAGCACTGGTTCTGTAGCAGAATCCTTTTTCATCAGGAAGGAAAGCTTCAAGATAATGTACGGCAATATTTTCTGTAACCAGGGTAGCAGAGGTTGTGTACACGTTTTTGGCCATTTTAAATGTAATGTCCATTTTTGCAGGTGTAACAAACGATACATTATCTCCGTAAATAACATCTCCATTATAAGCCTGAACATAAGCCCTTACATAATACGTAGTTGATTTGTCAAAATCTGTACTGTATGTTGCCATAAGAAGATAATCTCCTGTAGTATTGGTATACTCCTCAATATATTTGGAATTACCAATGGTAGGGTTGATATTCTTACTCCAGCAAAACCCGCGTTTTGAATATCCGGATCCGGCAGAAGTGACTGTTCCTGTAAATTTAAATTCTGCGTTGGCGATAATAGGAGTACCCGTTACAACTTTTGGCGCTGCATTGACATTGTTGTTGGTATCATTGTCATTATCTCTGTTGCCGTCCGAACCGCATGAAGCGAGTGTAAGAACTGATAGAAATATGAAAAATATTTTCTTCATGATTAAAAGTTTTTAGTTTTATAAATAAGGTCGGCAAATATAAAGAAAAAGATCATTACTTTTTAAATATTTGATAGACTTATTATTAGATTTGCTGAAATACCGGAGATCATAAAATAAAAACGCCATTCAATTGAATTAAATGGCGGGATACTATTTGAAAAATCCTGGTAAAACTATTCCTTTTACCTATAATTTTTAATAACTCAGCAGGTTTTCAGGAGCATGCAAGGTTCATATAAAATCAGAATTATATTATGCTTTTCTATATTTCTTCTTTTTCTTCCATGGTGCGTTTTTCTGAACATCACCAGCCATAATGCATCCGTAAGGCATTACTTCATCCAGGACTTCACACAATCCGTATTCCTCAATCTGTGCTCTTACGTTTTTTGCGCTTTTATAAGCACTCGGCAGTTCGGAAATATCAATTTCATTGGAATAGAAACGGATATCAAGTCCTTGCGTTTCTTCATTGAAGATTTCCTCAGTCGTTTTATGAGCCAGTGACTTCTTATGCTGGCTTCTGCTGAAATTTCTTCCAGCACCATGGGGAGCAAATCCAAGGTTTCTCTCATTGGTTGTCCCCCGGACAATTAATACCGGTTCTGCCATATTCAATGGAATCAATCTAGGCCCTGTAATATCAGGCATAAACTTATCATCCAGCGGAGTAGCTCCTTTAGCGTGATAAAACAAATCCCCGTCTTTGAAAACAAAGTTATGTTCATTCCAATACCTGTTTTCTTTTACCATATCAAGCCTGGTCAGCACGGCATCATGAATAGAAGTATGATTCTCTTTGGTCCATTTTCTTATCAGCTGAAGGGCTTCCCAATAGGATTGTCCCTCTTCCGTATCATAAGGAATCCAGGCATTTTCTTTCAGGGTTTCCGGAGAAATATCTCTCCTGAAACGGTTCGCAACTTTCATCCCTTTATCATAAAGAGCTGCACCCGGAGCTCTGGAACCATGATGGGTAACCAGCATGGTATTTCCTGTGTTTCTGGAAATTCCTACAAACAGGAAATGATTCCCGTCTCCCTGTGTTCCCATATGTGAACGGGCAATACTGATCAGCTTTTCATCATTTAAAAAATCATTTTTTCTGAAGCCATCCATAAGCTCCTGAGACATTGGCATCTGTTCACCTCTTGGTCTTCCGCCGTATCCGAAATGAGTCACTGAATGGGCGGCGTCCAGAACGTCTTTAGGATCAGCTTTTCCAAAATCAGTCAGCATAACGGAACAGCAGATATCTGCACTATGGAAACCCGGGTGGATGGCATTTTTTGCAATGACCACACCTCCTACCGGAATCTGACCTTCAGGTCCTGTAGGACATGCATCCGGCATAACTGCTCCCCCCATCAATGTAGGGGTTTTCATCAGGACTTCCATTGTTTTGATTACCTTTTCCACATTATCATGCTCAGATTCATGTTCAGCTCTGATATTGATGACAAAATCTTTAGCGGTTTCATGAAGAGGGATAAGTTCCGGTTGCCTGAACTGTTCAAGATACTCTTTGACCTGAATCTCATCCAGATTATTTTCATTGATATAGGTAATGGCATCTTTAAACCATTTATCTGGTCTATATCCCAATTCGATTAAGTGATTTCCATTAAATTCCATTTGTTTTCATTTTTGATGATGCAAAGTAAAAAGCTTGTTGCGCAATAGTTTTGCGTAGTTTGTTATTTTTTGATTATTTTTACAAAAAATAAAGCAAAGTAGATTATTTGCTGATTTTAACGATAAACAATACCATATAAGATCAACACCTATGCAATTATTAGAACAAGTAAAGCATTTCCCTGAAACCGTTCAGTTCCATGATGTCATCGCTTATATTGATTCTCATTTTGACTTTACCCCGGCAGCATTTAAAAATGGAAATATCAGAAATGAAGAAGGGCAGAACAGCGGATCATGTAAGATTTTTGGCTTCGCTTCATACTATGGACTTCCTGAAGATCAGACCCTGCATCTTTTCGGAGAATTTTACAGGGAAGACGTATTAAAACACCCTAATGGAAACGATCATCAGAATATCAGAAACTTTATGGAATTTGGTTGGGATGGTGTAATTTTTGAAAGTGACCCGCTGAAAGAGAAATAATCACATGTCATCCAATAAAAATGCCCTGATTCGCTATAAAACATTAGATAAATGCCTGAAAAACAAATACCGGAAATATACCCTGGAAGATCTTATTGATGAATGTTCTGAAGCTTTATTTGAATTTGAGGGAAAAGAATCTTATGTAAGCAAGCGTACAATCCAGCTCGATCTTCAGAATATGCGCAGTGAAAAATTCGGGTACGAGGCTCCTATAGAGGTATATGAAAGAAAATATTACCGCTATAGCGATCCGGACTATAGTATTCATAATATTTCGGTGAACGAAAGTGACCTGAAGGCGATGAACAATGCTATTCAGATTTTAAAACAGTTTAAAGATTTTTCGATGTTTAAAGAAATGAATGGAGTAATCCAGAAACTGGAAGATTCTATTCATTCTACCAGCCAGAAATCTATTATCCATCTGGACAAAAATGAGCAGCTGAGAGGTTTGGAGCATATTGATATTCTTTATGAAAGTATCGTCAATAAAAAGGTTTTGAAAATCCTCTATAAAAGCTTTACCGCAAGAGAGTCCAATATATATACCGTTCATCCCCAGTTGCTGAAGGAGTATAACAACCGCTGGTTTCTGATCTGCCTTTATAAACAGAAAATGTATAATCTTGCGCTGGACAGGATGGAAAGCATCGAGGTGGATGAGAGTCTCTCTTATATAGATAAAGAACTGGATGGCGATGAATATTTTAAAGATATTGTAGGCGTTACTGTCTCGGATTCATTGGCTCCAAGAAATGTTGTTTTCTTTGTAGATGCAGCCAATGCCCCTTATATTAAAACCAAGCCTTTACATAAAAGCCAGGAAATTATACATGAAACAAAACAGGGAACCCTGTTTAAAGTCTGTGTGCAGATTAATTTTGAATTAGAAAGATTATTGCTGGGCTTCGGGGATGCTCTTACCGTTCACAAACCCCGTAAGCTGCGATTAAGAATGGAGGAAAAATTCAAAATGGGGTTTGAAAATTATCAGAATCTTGAAATTCCGGATGTCCATTAATGTAAATATTAATTTGTATTCTTCAATTTCAGAAAAGAAAAAGAGACGGCCTCATTATGGGCTGTCTCTTTTCACTAATTTTAAATCTAACTACTTTTACGTTTATGCAGTAATCTGCTTTTTTTCTTTTTCCTTTTCATCTACTTTTTTGTCTATCTTTTCAGATATTTTTTTTTACGATATATTCTATCGCCAGTGGTGCTATAATTGCAATTAATGCTTTAAATATTCTTGATTTCATAGTGTGATTTTATAAAATATATACAATTTCCAAGCCAAGATAAACAGACGGATTAATCAGAAAAGAAAAATTCTTTTTTTTTCTTTCCGCAAAAGGATTAAAACAATATCGATAAATTTACTGTTTCATGGCACCGGCGAAAAATTTTTATGCCACTGGGTTTAAATAAAGTCATAGATCCCGTTTTTCCATCCCAGTACTTTAGAAGAATCGGCTTTAAGCCAGTTTTTTTAAAATAGTAGCATATACTTTTCGGAAATCTTCAGTATACACAAGGTCACCTTCGTTGAGGTTCCGGAGATCGGGAAGGGCATTTAAGAGACCTTTCTTTTTAAGGTTTCCGCTGATGAAAAACATCTGATTGGCGGTACCATGATCGGTACCGTTGCTGGCATTCTGGGCCACACGCCGGCCAAATTCAGAAAAAGTCATCAGAAGGATGTTTTTAAACAGCCCATTACTTTTCATATCGGCTACAAAAGACTTTACGGCTTCATTAATATCGCTGAATAATTTCTTTTGTCGTTCATTCTGGTTAACGTGCGTATCAAAGCTTCCGACAGAAAGGTAATACACCTGGGTATTAATGTCGGATTTTATTAAAGAAGCCACTGTTTTGAAGTCTTTTCCTAATTGAGAATTAGGATAGGCCTGTTCCGTTTTCTTTGCTTTGCTTTTTTCAAAAATATAACCGGCATTATTGATAGTGGAACCGAGTGTTTGATAAAGATACGATACGGTCTCATCATCATGATGGTGATCATAAAGAGATTTAAAGTACTTTTCCTGGCTGGTCTGATACAGTCTTTTAGGATCTTTAAAAGCAAACGCTTTATTATTTTCTCCCTTGAGGGCGAGACTGAGCATGTCGTCTACTTCCAGAGCCTGGGTGGGATGTTCACAACGATAACATTCCTCATCCAGAAAACGGCCAAGCCAGCCTGTTTCCAGAAATTCATCACTCCGGCTTGCAGATTGCCAGATATCCATGCTCCGGAAATGGGATTTGTCAGGGTTGGGATACCCCACATTGTTCATAACAGAAAGTTCTCCATTATCAAAAAGCTCTTTGAAATAGGAAAGGGAAGGATTGATACCGGCTTCATCACTAAGGGATAATGAATCCTGGATGGCCAGGGTTTTTCTTTCCCTGAAATAAATATCATTTTTGGCGGGAATAATGGTATTCAATCCATCATTTCCTCCTGTAAACTGAAGAACGATCAGTATATTCTGGCTTGGACCCAGAGCATCATCCAATGCCATGGCTTTTAGAAAATTAGGCATCAACAGGGAAGCGGTGGCCAGCGAACTTATTTTAAGGAATTCTCTTCTTTTAATTAACATAGCTTGAAGGGTTTGGGTGTGCATATAATGATAAAGCAGTATTCAGGAGAGCTGCGATCTGTTATTTATATTTTACATCAGCTGGTATTCCGGGGTAGACATGAGATTGATAATGGTCATTTTTGTACTTTTATCCGAGAAGTTTTTTACCGAATTGATGTCTAGTGTCTGGGTGTTCTGAATAAGATAATCTTCAGTCTTTTTATTTTCAAAAATTTTTTTCTACCCGATTCCAGTCGATGGTGATATTTGGGTTTTTAAAACTTTTGTTCAACGCTGTTTCCAGAGACTTCATCCCCATATCGATATCATCGTCCTGCCGGGGGCTGTATTCCAGCGGCCTGAGCCCGGACCAGATCTGAGGAACCTGGAGCCTCAGCATCAATGTAGAACTGTCAATCCATGATCTTCCGTTCGGCCAGCCCGATACATTGGGAGGATACAGCAACATTTGTCCCAGCAATTTTTGGTATACAATAAGGTTTTCCGGATTCTGGATATGCATGGGAAGAATGCGCATGATTCCTGCCATCAGCTCTATAGGAGATTTTATCCGGTTTCCAATGTTTTTCTGGTCGTAAAACCATGTACTGGAAAATATTTCAGTCATAAGCTTTTTGATATCGTAACCGGAATTGTAAAAATTATTGCTTAATGTATCAATAATATCCTGGTCTGTTTTTTCATTGACAAAAAACTTATACACCTTGGTGGTAATGAACCGGGACGTAGCTTTTTGTTCCAGAATAAGATTAAGGATATCAGCGCCTGAAAAGTTTCCTGTCTTCCCTAAAAAAGTTTTGGAGCCTTCATCATGCAGGTTTTTTCTTTCTTTAAAATTTCCTTCTTTATCATATCCCCAGCCTGTAAAAGCCCTGGCTGCTTCCCTGACATCCTTTTCCGTATAGTTTCCTCTTCCCATGGTAAACAGTTCCATAACCTCCCGGGCAAAATTTTCATTAGGATGGTCTTTTTTATTCTGTTGGTTATTGAGAAAGCCCAGCATGGCAGGGGCCTGACTCACTTCAAAGAGCAGGTCCCTGAAATTTCCCAATGCATTTTTCCGTATTGTATTTAAAAGCTGTTTGTTGAACCTGGGGTTAACCACCCTGGAAGCAAAATGTCCATGCCAGAAAAAGGCCATCTTTTCTCTCATTTGCTCTTTGCTGTTGACCATTTTATCCAGAAAATTGAGGTTAAGCTCGTTATTTTGTTCCCTGTTAATCCGTTGCATTTCTTTTTTCTTATCGACAGGGGATGAGCTGTTCATATAAGCTGCTGCAGGATCTATATCAGGCGTATCATAAGTAATTTCCGTAAAGGGATCTTCTTTAAATAATTCATTGAGGAGCGTTCTGGTGTTATTATTTTTCAGGTCGGTAACCTGATTGATTCCCACACCGAAGCCCGCACGCCAGAGGAGATGTTTGTTTTTTAATAATGAATCAGCCATAGGTTTATTTTTTTGATACCTTTATAGGAATAAGGTTAAAATAACAACGGGTTAAGAATTGTTAATAGTATCAAAGAGGGCTGATAAGAGATAAAAGTAGAAGTCATATCCTGAAAAATTTAATTTTCATTTTAAAATATAAGGTTCATTTTTACCTTAATTCACTTTTTAAGATTCTTTTTACATAAATTTTGTTAAACAAACATTTAAATTTTGTTAAAAATAATTCATTGGAAATCATTTGTTTATGGTTTCTGTAAATGTTAAAAACAATCAATTAGCCTTGCTTGGCACGATTTTTACATCTTATTAGCTTAGTAAAATTAAAAATTAGAGTTATGAAAATGTTTAAACAGGCAATAGTGCTGGCTGGAATTTTAACAGCAGGTATAGCAAGCGCTCAAAGTGCACAAATGAACAATATGATCAAAGTAGGCGCAAATGTTGGTTTAGCAGTTCCCGCAGATAACCTTTCTGCAGCCGTTGGAGTAGATGTTGCTTATCAGAACCTTATTACTCCCGGATTTGGATTAGGTATCGCTTCAGGATATACTCATTATTTCGGAAAAGAAAACAATGGTTATAAAAACAATGATGTAGGAGTGGTTCCTGTAGCTGCTTTAATCAGGATTTATCCTAAACAGACAGGTTTCTATTTCGGGACAGATTTAGGATACGGATTCCTGGTAGGTGACAAGCAGGTGGCTTCCAACACGAATGTGGAAAGAGCTGGCGGAGGATTTTACCTGAAACCGGAAATCGGATACCACAACAGAGACTGGAACTTTTTCGTACAATACCAGAAGGTTTTTGTAGGAACAAAAGGTGATTTGCCAGGACAGGACTATAATGTGGGGAATATCGGAGTTGGATTCGGTTATAATATTCCATTAGGAAAGTAGTTAGATTTAATATAAACAATTATTAACCAAACCTTTTCACGAAAGTGGAAAGGTTTTTTTCTTCTCTGCAGGATTTACAAAAACAATTATTATATTTGGTAAAATTTGAGGTTATGATTCTGAATCCAAAATTTCCACTTTATTTACCAGGAGTAGAGAACAGTAATAATGATAATGTTTCTATCATTGGAGCAAGTCTCCGTGAAGACACCACAATCTTGGGCTATTTTGTTTCCGGTAACAAAGGTCTTGAGATAAAAATCCAAAATACATATAATACCAAAGAATATTCTTCTTTTGCTGATATTTTAAGGAAGTTTATTCAGGATAATCAGCTGGAAAATGTAAAAACGTCTGGGAATGGCCGTGCCGGGTCCGGTTCTTAACGGAAAAAGCAGCCCTGCACGATTAGGCTGGAATTTAGATATCGAAGAGTATAAAAAAGATTTCGGGTTTGAGAAAGCAGATATGCTGAATGACCTTGAAGCTTCTGCCTATGGAATGGCTCTTCTGGAAGATAATGATCTTGAAGCCATTTATACCAGTGGCCACCTGGAAAAAGGAAATGTGGCTATTCTTGCCCCGGGGAACGGGCTTGGAGAAGCAGGGTATTTCTTCGACGGAAAAAATTTAAGGCCTTTTGCTACAGAAGGAGGGCATTCTGAGTTTTCACCGAGAACCAATGTAGAAGTTGAATTTTACCAGTTTCTGAATAATATCTACGGAATTGTAAGCTGGGAAAATGTACTTTCAAAATCAGGATTGTTTAATATCTATAGATTTTTAAGAGACGTAAAAAGACATCCTGAGCCTGAATGGCTGGGAGAGCGTCTTGCCGGCGGAAATTTCGCAGAAGAACTTTACAAGGCTGCTGTAGAAGAAAATGTATTGATCTGTAAAATTGCATTGGACACTTTCCTTGAATTCTTAGCAAGAGAAGCAAATAACCTGACATTGAAGCTAAAAGCCACCGGAGGTCTGCTGATTGCAGGAGATATCCCTCAGTTGGTCATCCAATACATTGATAAGGATAAATTCTATGAAAAATTCAAGATCAGTGACAAAATGGAAGAAATGCTGAAAAATATTCCGATATATCTGGTGAAACAAAACCATACCGCATTAAAAGGAGTGGCGCTCTATACGGCTTACTACCAAGATTAGCATACAAACTCCGGTTTATCCGGAGTTTTTTTTATGACCTGATATTATTCATAAAAATAATTGAAATTCTTGATATACATCAATGAAATCTATTGTGTAAGTTGGCTACCTTTGTGTTGTTAAAATAAATAAACAATTCTATTCAATGAAAAAAATATTTTTACTGGCAGTGTTAGCTGGTGGTTTAGCTTTCGGACAGACTAAAAAAGTGGTAGCATCTGATATTCACTGGTGGGGATACAAAGTAGCAAAATCTGAGGCAAGCTCTCATGACGGAACTATTAAAGTAAAATCAGGAGACATGGTGATGAAAGGAAATCAATTAGTAGGGGGAAGCTTTGTTTTGGATATGACTTCTATCAATGCAACTGACCTCACAGGGGAATATCAGCAAAAATTAAACGGGCACCTTAAAAACGGTGATTTCTTTGAAGTGGAGAAGTACCCGACTGCTACTTTCAAAATTACCGGTGTAAAGAAAAACAACGATAAGATCTATAATTCTTTAGTAACAGGAAACCTTACCGTAAAAGGAAAAACAAATCCAGTTACTTTCCCTGCAAAAATTGCTTACAGCAAAGGAGTAGTAAGTTTAGTATCCAACAAATTCTCTTTCGACAGACAGAAATTTGATGTAGCATACAAGTCTACTATGCAGGATGTTTTTGTGAAAGATGATATTGATATGGTAGTAAAGGTGACTGCTCAATAAATTAATCAAAAAAAGATTGTTAAAAGTGTAGAAGTTCTACACTTTTTTTTATTTTTGTTAAATTGTAAATAAAAAAGAATGAAAAGATTACTATTGTTTGCTATGGTGTGCGCAAGCATATCATTTGTTTCTGCACAAAAGAAATTTGATAAAGTTTCAAAAGTGACTTCATCAGAGATCAGATGGTGGGGATACAAAGTTGTAAAAACCGAAGCCTCATCCCATTCAGGAACGGTAAAGCTTAAGAGTGGAAAATTCAACTTTGATAAAACTGTTTTGGTGGACGGAGAGTTTGTAATAGATATGAGAAGCCTGATGGCGGGCGATGTTTCTGATGAAGACCAGATCAAGCTTACTAATGACCTGAAGAGTACCAACTTTTTTGAAGTGAAAAAATTCCCGGTTGCCAAATTCCATTTGACTAAAATTATTCCTTTAGCAAACAGTGAATATAATTCTACCGTATATGGAGACCTTACACTTAAAGGGGTGAGAAAAACAATTTCTTTCCCTGCCAATGTTTATGTTACTCAGTTTACGGTAGTGATTGAATCTGCAAAGTTCTCCCTAAACAGAAGGGACTTTAAAGTATTCTATCAATCTTCGCTGAAAGATTATTTCATTAAAAATGAAATGGATATTCAATTTAAAGTTTCTACCGAGACTTTGGATAATGATAACAGGATTCCGGTAAAGAAAAAGAAATAAGAGTATACACATACTATAGATATGGAAAGAGCAGTTCAGATGGACTGTTCTTTTTTTTATGAAAAAAATGATCAATAATTGAACGTTACAATAAAAGAGAATGTTAGTGTTCATAGCATATGCAATCTGAAATTCTATAGGTTTTATTAAATGCCTGTTTTGATATTTTTTTTAAATTAGTCCTATGAAAATTTATATCGTAAGCGGTCTTGGAGCAGATTTTAAAGTCCTTGAAAGACTGGAGTTTCCCAGGCACTGTGAATTGATTTTTATAGATTGGCTTATTCCGGAAAAAAATGAACCTTTTCATAAGTACGTGGAAAGAATGGCAGAAAAGGTGGATGATTCGGAGCCGTTCTGTTTATTAGGGTATTCTTTTGGCGGGATTATGGTACAGGAAATCAACCGGCTGAAACCTGCCGAAAAAGTCGTGATCCTGGGAAGCATAAAATCTGATAAAGAAAAATCCAGGTTTATCAAAACTGGAGAAGTTACCAAAATCCCACGATTACTTCCGGTAGGGTTATTTAATGATAAAGCCACCAATTTATACGCCAGCCTCAGAAAACTTTTTGATCCTAAAAATCCCAGGCTCCTTCAGTATTTCAGGGTAAAAGATCCATATTACCTGAAATGGTCTGTAGAAAAAGTCGCTGAATGGAAGTTTGAAGAAAATCCTAATGTTATTCAGATCCTGGGAGACAAGGATATTGTATTTCCGATCCGTTATTCAAAGCCCGATTATGTCATTAAAGGAGGAACCCATTTATTTCCAGCTACCAAATACAAAGAGGTCTCCAAAATATTATCTGAAATATTCAATGATAAATAGAAATATTATTATTTGGTAGTATTTTTATAGGGGTATTTGTAATAAAAATATGTTTTTATTGTATTTATGTTTAAATTTGATAGGGTTTAAATGTAAATTATATGAAAACAGGACTTAAGTGGATTGTCTCTTTCTGTATAATCAGTCTTGTGGCAGTCGGTGGTTTATTCTGGAATCCTTCCGTTACTGAGGATTCTTTTACCGGAGATTTCCTTGGTGAAGATAAAATTGTAGGAGCAGATGTTGCCTGGATTCTTGCGGCGGCAGGTCTGGTGCTTCTTATGACGCCCGGGCTTTCTTTCTTTTACGGGGGAATGGTAGGAAGGAAAAATATAATTTCCACTATGCTGCAAAGCTTTATTGCATTAGGGGTCATCTCTATTCTGTGGGTTGTTGTAGGTTTTTCATTATCTTTTGGGGAATCATTAGGAATTACAATTTCCGGAAAACATTATGGAATCATCGGAAATCCGCTGACTTATCCGTTTTTTAAAGGAGTAGGAGGTTTGCCGCACCGGATGATGGCTTCTACAATTCCTTTTATTCTCTTTGCCCTATTCCAGATGAAATTTGCCGTTATAACCCCGGCCATTATTACAGGTTCTTTTGCAGAGCGGGTCCGTTTTATCTCTTATCTTTTATTCATTATTCTATTCTGTATTTTTATTTATACGCCGCTTTGTCACATGGTGTGGCATCCTGATGGTCTTCTGAATACATATTTCGGTGTAAAAGACTTTGCAGGAGGAACTGTAGTGCATATGAGTGCCGGGTTTGCAGCGTTAGCCGGGGCTTTGGTATTAGGCAATCGGAAAAATCCCCACCATGAGCCGTCAAACATTCCTTATGTTCTCCTGGGAACAGGGATGCTGTGGTTCGGATGGTTTGGATTCAATGCCGGTTCGGCATTAAGTGCTTCTGCTTCCGCGGCGTCAGCATTTGGTACCACCACAATTGCTTCCGCTTCCGCAATGATGACATGGATTTTTTTCGACAGAATCAATGGAAGAAGTATATCAGCACTGGGCGCCTGTATCGGTGCTGTTGTTGGATTGGTGGCTATTACTCCTGGCTGTGGTTTTGTCAGCATTCAGGAAAGTCTTTTTATAGGGTTTATTTCAGCAATAGTTTCCAATATGATGGTCAATTGGAAGGCTTTAAAAAAGATCGATGATACCCTGGACGTATTCGCATGCCATGGAGTAGGAGGAATTATGGGAATGATCCTGACGGCTGTTTTTGCACATGGTGAGAAAGCAAGTCTTCTTCATGGAGGAATAGAGGTTTTTCTTCATCATATGATTGCTTTGGCTTTAGTATCTGTCTTTACGTTTTCCGGTTCATTGCTTTTATATAAAATTACAGATTCTATCATCCCGTTACGGGTATCAGAAGAATCAGAAAACAAAGGGCTTGACCTTTCACAGCATGGAGAGCGCTTTAATTGAGATCCAGAAATGAAAGTTGTGACGAATTGCACAAATACTTATTATAAACTCACCGTAATGGTTATAAAAGTTAATCAATCTAGCATCTAATACGCTTTTTATTAAGATTTATCATGTATCTTTGTTTTGAGGAAAATGACGAATCATTTATGGAATCAATATCGGTTTTTGAGATTATTAAAGTTGGAATAGGACCATCCAGTTCGCACACGATGGGACCATGGAATGCTGCTTCTGCATTCATCAGGATTATAAAAAGGGAGAGGTCAATAGAAGAGGTAAAAGAGGTTTTCCTTGAGTTTTTTGGTTCTTTAGCTAAAACCGGAATCGGACACGGAACAGATATCGCCGGGATGCTGGGACTGAATGGTGAAGATTTTAAAACTATTGACACATCAAAAATTGATGAGAAAATAGAAAACATAAAAAGAAACCAGATCATTAACCTTGGAGGTGAGAAGGAGATTCCTTTTGTCTACGGGTACCATCTTGTTTTAAATATGCAGAAATCTCTTGATTTTCATCCTAACGGAATGATTTTCAGGGCTGTTTTTGAAGATGGAACTGAGCTGGTTCAGGATTTTTATTCCGTAGGCGGAGGGTTTATTGCCAGCCAGGAGAAAAATTCCATACAAAAACATTGTATACGTACCTTATATCCTTGCCATCACGGATCAGATATTGCAAAATATTGCCAGAAATTAGGGTTCAACAAAATTTCGGATTTGATTTTAATTAATGAAGAAAGCTGGAGAACGCAGGAAGAAACGAGACAGGAGGCGCTTTACATCTGGCAGCAAATCAAAGAATGTATTTATAAAGGTGTAAATAAAGAAGGTATCCTTCCGGGAGGACTGAATGTTTCCAGAAGAGCAGCAGGGCTGAACAGAAAGCTTTTAGGAGATAAGATTTATAAAAATATTGATGAATGGTTCAGGCTTGTTGTAGATGCAGAGGAAAACTTCACGAATATCAATAAATGGATAGCGTGTTTTGCCCTGGCAGTGAATGAAGAGAATGCAAGCTTCGGGAGAATCATTACAGCCCCTACCAATGGAGCCAGTGGTGTGATTCCGGCAGTTCTGATGTATTCCCAGGCCTTTACAGATGCTGTAAGTGATGATGATATTGTACGTTTCCTTCTGGTAGCAGGAGAAATCGGAACGTTATTCAAGAAAAATGCAACCATTTCAGCTGCAATGGGAGGCTGTCAGGCTGAAATAGGAGTATCTTCAGCAATGGCAGCTGCCGGTCTTACGGAAATCCTGGGAGGCAATGTAGGTCAGGTATTGATGGCTGCAGAAATAGCGATGGAACACCATCTTGGGCTGACCTGTGATCCTATCAAAGGACTTGTGCAGATTCCTTGTATTGAAAGGAATACAATGGGAGCTATCAAAGCAATCACGGCCGCGAATATCGCTTTGGAAAGTGATCCTTCCAAAGCAAAAGTAACATTAGATGAAGTTATTCAGACCATGTGGGAAACGGCACAATCCATGAGTGACCGCTTTAAGGAAACCTCCGAAGGGGGACTGGCTATCGCCGTGAATGTTCCTGAGTGCTAATGAGATATATTCTTAACAATACAAAACCCCCGGACCGCAGGTCCGGGGGTTTTTCTCTAGTCTTATCTTAATATTCCCCTGATCCTGTTGGCATTGGTGATCAACTCTTCAAGATATTCATAATTCTCTTTTTCCAAAGCGGATTTGAATTTTCTGAGCTGAGTAATGTGTTCATTTAAAACATCCAGTACATTTTCTTTATTCTGTTTAAAGATCGGTACCCACATTTCAGGATGGGATTTTGCCAGACGTACAGTACTGGAAAATCCTGAACTTGCCAGCTGGAAGATTGTTTCTTCTTCACGTTCCTTTTCAAGGACAGTGTTGGCCAGGGCATAAGAGGTAATATGTGAAATATGTGAAATATAAGCGGTATGGATGTCGTGGTCTTCTGCATTCATATAAATCTGATGCATGTCCAGGGCAGCCACAATTTTTTCAACGGTATTCAATGCGTCCTCAGCAGATTCTTCTTTATTACAAATGACTCCTGCTTTTCCGGAGAAGCTCTCGGAAATGGCAGACTTTGGACCGCTGTTTTCTGTCCCCCACATCGGATGGAAGGCTACAAACCTTGAGCGTTTCGGATGGTCTTTGACGGCGCCCACAATTCCGGCCTTTGTAGATCCGGCATCCATCACGGTTTGTTGATCTGATACAAGATTTAAAACATCCGGTAATAATTTTCTGGCTGCATCTACCGGAATAGCCATGATGATCAGGTCCGAGTTTTTGATTCCCTGATGCAGATCAGCTTCTGCATCAATGATTTTTAAATCTAAAGCCTCTTTGATATGCTGTTGGTTCTGGTCAATTCCATAAACAAAATCGGCAATGCCTTTTTCCCTTAATTTTAAAGCCATCGAGCCTCCGATTAATCCTACTCCTATAATACTTATTTTCATTTTTTAAATTTTTATAATAAAAAAACCCCGTCCAGGACGAGGTTTTAAGTTATATTCATAAGAATCCCTATCCCAGATCTGAGCTAAAAATTCTATAATAATATGTTCCTTTATTAAAATTCACAAAGCGAAGGTATAAAATATTTTTGAAATCCGAAGATTTTCTTATCTAAATTTAATCGGCACTGTGAATAATGGTTCTTTTCACTTTACCTCCCTGCTGTTCCAGTTCTAAAGTGGTCACTCCGCCTGCAAACAGGAATTCAATTTCAATTTTTTCCGGAGCCACCTTGTAATGAATAGATTCCAGGCCATCCTGATTGATTGTTTTTTCTACAGTGTGTCCGGGCAAATCCGGAAGCAACAGTTCTGCCTTTTCTATTTCATTTTCTTTAATGGTTTTTTGATATACTTCTTTAATGGTAGATTCCGGGAAAAAACATTCCTGTTCACTTCCATATTCAATGGTCTTTTCTGTACATTCCTTCAGAGCAGGTATTTCTTTGTTTTCAGGAGTCTTATATTCTGCAGCAGAAACTTTTGCAAGGCTACTGTCTTTTTTTTTCGGGAGCTGTGGTTTTGCTTATAGTTTGTTTTGGATCGTTCTTGCATCCTGTTACCAGCAACAAAGCAAGAGCGATGAAACTCAATTTTTTCATGAAGATTGAAATGTATGTTTTAAATTCTGAATTATTAATTACAGTCCTGTTTTTCGACTGGTTGGTAAAGATAAATGTTTTGTTTTTATTGATAGGGACTTTTAGAGGGGGCACAGGATATTTTCCTGCGAATGCTTCAGTTGGCTTAGCCATAAGGATTACCATTCAATTTCAAAAATTTCCGGTAATAGTCATCCAGATATAATGAAAACTGTTCTTCAAAAGTCTGATCTTCCCAGTTTTTATTGATAATTACCGGGCTTTCTATACGGAATATAATTTCTTCCAGCTCCTCAGAAGTCAGATCATTTACTTTTACGGGATCAGGTAAAGCAATACGGAATGCCAATACTTCAGCGCCTTCTTCCTCCCACCATTCCATACTGAACCGGGAAATATCTTTTTGAGTGATCTGATGTAATGCCGTTTCAAGATGCTGGTAAGTGATGAGGTTTTTGTCTCCGGCAAGGTCTGTATGGGATGTATAATCCAGGATTAACTTTAAAATTTCCGGATAGCGGTTTTCCGCAGTTTTCAGGTCAGGCTCTATATCTGATCTCAGTTCCATTATTGCTTTGAATTTCGGATTAAGGTAAGACGTTCTTCCAATTCTTTAATTTTATTGATCCAGTAGTTGATTCCTTCCTGGTTGGTAACGGTTTCCCTGAAAGCATTGTTGCTCACGGCTCTTAAATGTCCGCCATTTTTCTGATATTCAAGCTCCCGTTCTTTCTTGTTTTCAGGTTCAACACGGTATCTCCAGAATACCAGAGCACGCATATATTCCGCCCGGATTTTTTCCAGATAGGAAATAATGGCTTTACGGTCTTGTGGAATATATCCGGGGCCGGAGCAACCACAGGAATGGAAGGTGATGCCCACGGTGTACAGATTGCGGATATGTGCCCATTGTTTATCATCATTCTTTGCCGGGGACTCAAAATCAAGCCCCATATTAGCCATCAGATTTCCACATTCGGGACATTTGGCGTCCACTGAAACAGAAGCGTTTCTGTCCACATCTTTTAAAGTGCGGCGTTTGAATGTTTTCTGACAGTTAAAACAGGCGTAATGACTTTTGTAAATCATCATAGCATATCGGCACATATTAGAATCTTGTTCTTTTGGTTATTAATTTTTAGCAATATTTTTTTCATCATAGCTGATTCCCATCAGGCTGCTGGCACTTCGCGGATCATAAACCGACCATATATTACCCCAGGAAAATCTGAAAAAGACACCGGGATAGGGTGTTTTCCTTTTCCAAGTGGGAGATATTCCCAACAGAAGTGTCAGAAACCTGTTATTGCGATGAAAAACCTGTATTTCCTTCTCTTCCGTCCACCCGTTCCAATCTTTAGCATCGCTGATTTCCCATGTATTCATATGGAGACTGTGCAATCTATCTTCAAAGAAACATAGGCTGAGGTACAATTGGTAACCTTTTACCTCTGTTGTTTTAAAGTAATACCAAAAATACCCGGTTTTTACATCCCACATATTGTGATAATTTACTTTGTAAAAATCAGTCTCCTTTAGCTGATTGAGTGGCATCCCTTTATACAGCCGGGTAGCAAAGGATTCCAGCTCAATACTTCCATTTTCACTGTTAATCAGCATTCCTGTAAAAAAATTGAAGCTATAAATATACCCGTTTTTTCTTTACAGACAACGAATAATATTTACAGCTTCGGTAGAAATAGAAATATCGGCAGGTTTATGGATTAGAAATAATTAATGTGGAAGGAATATCAGAAAGCCATAAACTTTTTGTATCGATGAGATTTTTCCAGCTTTTACTGCTGATGAGCATCAGATCCTGTGCATTCAGGAACTCTTTCTCAATTTTCTTTTCGTTGTACAGTGTAATGTGGTTAGGAGCTACCTGTTCTATACTCCTGATCAGCTCTTTTACTTCAATATTATTACGGATCTGGCCTGCAGCGTCCAGAATAATGATCTGAGAATTGTTATTGTTGATTAACCTTTTGGCGTATTCAAGAAGATAAAAATCGCTGAGGTTAAAAATGGGTACAAATACCTTGTCTGCGGTTTTGAAACCCTTTTCCACCAAAACTCCTACAGGAATATTGGTTTTATCCAGGATTTGCAGGGTAAAATCATCAAAAGGAGAGTTGTTGAAAATATTTCCTTTCCCTTTTACCGTATTCAAAAGCTTCTCAGGATTGATGATTTTCGTGGTAAAGCCCAATAGTCTTCCCAATAAGCTTCCTTCATACATAGATTTTCCAAGCATGATCAACAGGAGGTCATAATTTCCTTTGTTGGAAATGCTGGTGAGGTCGCTTTCTATATCGGTAGAAGCTTTGAAAAGGGTGGTGACTTCAAGTTTCAGCTCATGCGATGTCTCAATCACGTTCTGGAACTGGGAATTTTCATATTCGTTGATATCATAAGCGTGCATTTCATCCACCGGAGCAATATTCATGGCTGTAATACTTTTATTGCCATTCATTTTATGGGTGAAGTCATGGGCTAACCTGAGCAGGGTACTTCCCGATTCAGGTTTGTCAAAAGACAGGAGAACACGATATTGAGAATCATTTTTATCATAAAGCTCTTCATTGTTTTCCTTTTTGGATTTAAAAATAAAATTAATAAAGTCTAAGGCCGGCCCTGTCATAAAAGTGGTAAATAATGCCATAATTACCAGCATGGCAAAAATCTCGGGTCCCAATACACCAAGGTCATAGCCGATATTGAGTACAATAAGCTCCATTAAACCTCTTGTATTCATAAGGGCTCCGATCGTTAAACTTTCTTTCCAGTTGATTCCGACGAATCTGGAAGTCAGGGCACTGCCTGCAAACTTACCAAGAACGGCCGTTAAAATAATAAACCCAGCCGTCATCCACAGTTGTCCATCATTCAGCAATCCGATCTGGGTACGCAAACCCGTAAAAACGAAAAACAGCGGGAGAAGAAGTACCAATGCCACATCCTCTACCTTGTCAATAAACAGGGTACGGAACTTAGCGTTTTCCGGCATAATAGCTCCTGCCATAAATGCCCCGAACAAAGCATGGATTCCTATTACTTCCGTAGCATAAGATGATAAGATCAGGGTCAGGAAGAAAATGGCCACCATAGGTTTGCTGATGCTGTTCTTTCCTGCCTGAAGATCACCAATTCTTTTAAGGAAGGGTCTTACGATTTTAATCATTAAAAATACATAAGCAATAGCCATAAGAATAACATAAATGGAACTGGTAAAAGAGCCGGCTTTTACAATGGCAATTACAGCAGCCAGAATACACCATGCCGTAATGTCATCAGCCGCTGCACAGGTAATCACAATAGTTCCCAACTTGGTTTTCTGAAGATTCCTTTCCTGTACAATTCTTGCCAATACCGGAAAAGCGGTAATACTCATGGATATGGCTATGAATAAAGCAAAAGAGGTAAATTGAATACCATCAGGCGCAAATTTCTGATAAATAAAATAAGAGAGACCGATTCCCAAAGCAAAAGGGATAATGATACTGGCATGGCTGATGACCACAGCGTCGTGAGCTTTTTTTCTTAGAACGCTCAGGTCCAGCTCCATGCCCACAATGTACATGAAAAGAATAAGCCCGATCTGACTGAGAAATTGTAGGTTACCCAGGGATTCTTTAGGAAAAAGAAATGCAGAAAATTCAGGGAAATACATTCCCACCAATGAAGGCCCCAATACAATACCTGCAATCATTTCCCCGATTACGGTAGGCTGCCTGATCTTCATACAGATCCATCCGAAAAGCCGGGCCGTCAGAATAATGGTAACAATCTGCGCCAGTAATAAAGCCAATGGATGATGAAGATTGGTTTTAAAAGACTCCATGAAATTTTCCCAGGTAGAACCGCTACTGGTTTGGGCAATCATATTTTCCTTTACTTCCAGTGTCTGCCCTTCCACAATAAAGAAGTACATCAGGCACGAAAAGACGGCTATAGTTGTAATGTAGAAAATTAAATTCCTGTATTTTCCCCAATTCATGATTCCAATATTTTATTGCAAAATTGATAAGAATATAGTTATGTTAAATACTGTTTTTCTTAAAATGTAATGAATGTTTCAAAAAATGTAACAAAATGTACTTTGAAAGAATATCCGGGACGGTTTTTTTCTGGTTTCGACCCCGGATTTAGGCTATAAAGACAGGTAGCACAGTCCCGGATAAAGTTCCGCAGCATAAGGAGATTTTCATTAGTAATCATTTAATTATAGCAAAAATAAGCAGGCCCTGAGTTTTAAAAACAGGGGCGTAATGAAGCGGATGCTTTCTGTAATGAAACTGGAAATCTTTGAAAAATCTATTTTCCAAAAAGCTCCATGAGTGAACTTTTATAGGCTTCTCCAATCTGAAGTTTAAGAAAATGTTCTCCTTCAGGAAGGGTTGTGATAATTTCGTTGGTAGTAAACACCTTAATGGAAGAAAGGGAAATGATTTCTTTTTTATTGACCTGGGCAAAGTCTTTAGCCGGAAGCATCTCCAGGAGATTTTTGAAGTTGAGGTTTTTCAGCACAATCATTGTTCCGTCATTCAGGATGATATCTTTATCACGGCTGTCGATCTCTGAGGTTTTGATATAGGCAATCTGTTCTGCCAGAATAACGGTTTTACCAATATTGGTGTTCCATTCGATAAAGGTCTTTTTCCGGGAAGTACTGATCTGTTCCTTTGCTTTTTCAAAAGCCTGGATCAACCGCTCTTTTCTGATAGGTTTTCGTACATAATCCACCACATTCAGGTCAAAAGCTTCTGCTGCATATTCTTTATAGGCTGTTGTGAAAATGATTTTTTTTGAACCTGAAATCAGTTCTGCCACCTGAAGTCCTGTCATTCCGGGCATTTCAATGTCCAATACACATAGATTGCAGTCGAGGGTATCAATTTCACTCAGAAAGACTTTAGGATCATTAAATGCTTTGACGACTTCTACATCATCAATCTGTTCGCATAGAAGTTTTAAATAGCTGATGGCTAATAGTTCATCATCGAGAATAACGCATTTTATCATAGAAATCTCCTAAATTGATTTTTAATTCTGCGGTGAAGATACCGTTTTTAGAACTTTTTTCAAGCTGATAGTGGGTGTTGTAGATCATCTGGAGCCTTTGGTCTAAAGACTGGCTGCCGAAACCGCTTTTCTCTTTTGCCAGTATATTTTTCAAAGAAGCTTTATTGCTTACTTTCATAGTAAAAATTCCGTTCTCAAGCTCTATATAAATGGAAATAAAAGAATCCTGGGCCAGAAAGTCGGTATGTTTGAAAGCATTTTCAATCAGGTCTACAGAGATCAGCGGAGCAAAGACTTTTTCCTCATACACAGCGTCAGACTTATTAATCCTGGATTTAATTCTGAAATCAAAAAGAGGATTTATTTTAATCTTGTTTATTTCAATCAGGCTTAAGGCAAAATTCAATTCTTCCTTCGGGCTTACAAATTTGTTGTTACTTTCATATAAAATATAATCCAGAACATTGGCCAGTTTGTCCAGGGACATATAGGTCTGATAAGCGTGAGACTGCACTGAATTAAGAATGTTTTTGAATAAATGCGGATTGAGTTTGGTGCCGATATGTTCCAGCCGGACTTCATTCAGCCGCTGCTCAATCATTCTGTTGGTTTCTGACAGCCTGATATTTCTCTGCTTGAACTTCTGATATTGGCTGAACAGATAAATACTTGTAGTCAGAAAAAAGAGAATGGCAAAAACTCCAATGAAGATCAGATAATCATGAATCATGTAGTAATTGCCGTCCATACAATAAGGTTACAGGATGAAAATTATTTCAGCTTTTTGAGGCTGTTTAAAGTCACACTTTCCTCACATTTTTCAAAAGTGATTTCATATCTCGGATTCTTTTCAGGATAGGTTAAAAGATAGTCCGGGCATGGTTTCTTTTGCGCATGGCTCCTGTCAAAGTCAACTTTTCCTTTGGTAATGATACTGTCTTTAATAAATTTCTCATCTATCCTGTATGTATACATTTCATTTTTAAAGTTATCGGAATAGGTGAATTCCTTGGACAGGGTTTCAGCAATAACGCGGCTGTTGGGTAAATAACCGCTGCAGCTGGCTCCTTTTTTGTTTAAAATAAAAAATACAATCAAAAGCCCCGGAATGAAGCCTATGGCATAAAATTTCAGTTTTTTCATTAGAAGATTAAAAGATTGATATCGTGGTACGTAAGGCCGAAACGGTCACAGATGATCTTTTTGGTATGTCTGCCCTTGTACATATATAAGCTCTGCTTCATTTCATTTTTGTCGGATCAGCATGTTTTCAAATCCACCCTCTTCGTCATAATTCAGGATATAGGAAAGGAAGAAATTTGAAATAGCCTTTGTAGTGGTTCTCGGCATTCTTGAGGTAAGGTTGGGAAGCCCGCAATGGATCACCCCGTGTTTGATGATATAAGGATCTTCCATGGTAGTCAGTTCTGACGTCTCGATTACTTTACCATTGTCTATGGTGATATCGATAATGACGCTGCCCTTTTTCATTTTCATGACCATATCCTCAGTGACAATAGGGGTCATATTTAATCTTGGAAGCGCCCCGATGACTACGTCAGCACGTCTCAGGCTTTTGCTGAGCTCCTTAGGATCAATAATGGAAGTAGGCACACGGCTGTCAACCATAGTGTGAAGCCTTCTCAGTTTAGACAAAGAGTTGTCGAAAACTTTTATGCTGGCTCCTAAACCTATGGCTGCCTTTGTAGCAAATTCACCCACGATGCCGGCCCCGAGAATTACGACTTCAGCAGGTCTTACTCCCGTAATGCCTCCCAGCATTAAGCCATTTGATAAGGCTAATAATTCTGATGCATATAAAATAGAAACGGTTCCTGCAATTTCTCCGATGAGCCTTACCAACGCCAGCTGTTTATATTCATCAACAATAAATTCAAAAGCAATGGCATTTATTTTTTTCTCTGCAAGTTTTAAAAAGTATTCCTTATCCCTGAGATTGATCTGAAGTGCAGAAACCAGATAGGTATTAGGTTTCATATAATCAATCTCCTCTTGTGTAGGAGGGTTTATTTTTAAGATCAGATCCTGTCCGAAAGCTTCTTTAGGATCAGTCGTAATCCTGGCTCCCGATTCGGAATACTGTAAATCTGTAAAAAATGAGCCTTCTCCGGCCCCTGATTCTATAATGATCTCATGGCCATGCTCTACCAATACCTGTACTGCGTCAGGAGTAATACAGGTTCTCCTTTCGTTGAGACAGGTTTCTTTAGGAATCCCAATACTGAACTGTTTTCCTTTCTTAATAACCTCCAGTTTTTCTTCTTTCGGCATCAATTCTTCTTCTGTGAAAGGAGTAAAAATATTTGTGCTCATCCTTAAATTGTATTATGTCTTACAGATTATTTTTTAACACTGAATTAGTAAGCAAAGATACATAATATTTACTCGAATGAAATTTCTCTGCTTTCACCCGTGTTCATAATGTTCATTGTGTGGTATTTAAGGCCGTACAGCTCCTCTTCATAAACCTCAGGCCACTCGATAATGCATAAAAAGGAATTATCGAGGTATTCTTCTATCCCGATATCATAGACTTCTTCAATGTTTTTCAGGCGGTAAAGGTCAAAATGATATACTTTTCCTTTTGGAGTATTGTATTCATTCACAATAGAATAGGTAGGAGAGCTGACTTCATCTTCACTTCCCAGTTTTTTTAAGTAAAAACTGTGTGAAAGTAGTTTTTCCTGCTCCCAGGTTTCCTTTTAGTAAAAATATATGGTGTTGTAATTCAGGAATAATGGTATCAACAATTTCCTGCCAGTCTTCAATTTTATTTATAGTGAACTGCATAAGCTAATTTATTGCAAAAATAATGAAATTTAAGAAGCGGGAAATTGAGAATTTGAGAAGTCCACAACAAACAAAGTTGTTCAGGGAAATTAATATATCAATAATGATGGCTTAGCCCGTTAAATAATCAGTACAATGCAATCGGCTTACCACCTTACCATCTCCGACGGCTTAATTCTCCCACCCAAAATCTTCCATGTTCTACGTAAAATACTTAATTTTACAGCATGATATCCAAGCAGACGATAGATAAAATTTTTTCAACAATACGGGTAGAAGAGATTGTAGGAGAATACGTGCAGCTGAAAAGAGCAGGGTCTAATTATAAAGGACTCAGCCCTTTTCATGATGAAAAAACTCCGAGTTTTGTCGTTTCTGCCAGTAAACAGATCTGGAAAGATTTCTCTACCGGAAAAGGAGGTACTGCAATCTCTTTCCTTATGGAAATTGAAAACTTTACTTATCCTGAGGCGCTTCGTCATGCCGCCAAGAAATATGGGATTGAAATTGAAGAGGATCAGCGCGAAATTTCTGAAGAAGCAAAAAATGCCCAAACAGAGAAGGACCTGCTGTATAAAATTCATGAAGTAGCCAATAATTACTTCCAGGAAATCCTTTGGGATGACCAGGAGGGAAGAAGTATCGGGCTGGCTTATTTCAAAGAGCGTGAGCTTAGGGATGATATCATTAAAAAGTTCCAGCTGGGATATTCCCCGGAAAAGAAAAATGCTTTTACGGAATATGCTCTGGAAAAAGGCTATTCCAAAGAAATTCTGGAAAAATCCGGACTTTCCATTTTTCCGGAAAATGCTCCTGCAGGAATAGACAGGTTCCGGGAAAGGGTTATTTTCCCGATACACAGTTTTTCAGGAAGAGTTTTAGGATTTGGTGCCCGGATTCTAAAAAGCAATGTTAAAACAGCGAAATACCTCAACTCGCCGGAGACGGAGATCTATCATAAATCAAATGTTCTCTATGGGCTAAATCAAAGTAAGCAGGCTATTTCAAGAAAGAATGCCTGTCTTTTGGTGGAAGGTTATATGGATGTGATTTCACTTCATATGTCCGGAATTGAAAACGTAGTGGCAAGTTCCGGAACTTCACTGACTACCGAGCAGATCAAATTGATCAAAAGGCTTACAGAAAATGTAACCATTCTTTTCGATGGGGATAATGCCGGGATCAAAGCCAGTTTCAGAAGCATTGATATGCTGCTGACAGAGGGAATGAATATCAGGGTGCTGTTATTCCCTGACGGAGATGATCCGGACTCTTTTGCCAGAAAACATCCGCAGGATTATGTTGAAAAATACATCGAAAATGAAGCGATGGATTTTATCGACTTTAAAGCGGAAATCCTCCTTAGGGATGTTGAAAATGATCCCATTAAAAAGGCAGAAGCCATACGTGATATTGTAAAATCGGTTTCTTTTGTACAAAATGCGCTGAAAAGGGAAGTATACCTGAAAGAAGTTTCAAATAAATTCGGGCTTTCCGAGCAGAGCCTTTTCAATGAACTTGATGTCCAGAAGCAGATTACCCAGAACCAGACCCACCATGTTCAGCAGCAGAAGGAAAAAACGCCTCCGAAAATGGAGATTGTTCCGGTGGATCACGAGAAAGAAGATCCTTTTCTCTATGATGTTTTGTTTATGGAAAATAAACTGGTGGACCATATGCTGATGTTTGGAGATATTGTACTGAAAAGAAGAAATGAGAACAATGAAGAGTACCAGATCACGGTTATTGAAGAGATCCTCCATCATTTTGAAGAAGAACAGTACAAGTTTTTAGTCAAGGAAAATGAGATTATCATCAACCAGGTAAAAGAAGGAATCCGGAAAGATGAGCTCAGAAGTGGAAACTTTTTTGTATCTTTTATGGATGAAGAAATTACCACGAAGGTTGTAGATGCCCTGATTCCGTTAGATGAACTTGAAAACTGGGCTTCCAGGAATATTTATCCGCCTAATTACGGGGATAAGGTCGCAGATCAGGTGAAAGGTGATATCTTATTGCACAAATACCGGTACATCGATTATCTCATCAAAGAAACAGCCAGGGAACTGGATCAGTACAGCAATACGGATGAGGTAAGATATTTTGATCTGATCAAAAAAATCACCCTGCTGAAACAGGCTTCCATACGATTGAGCAATATCATCGAATACTCGCCGATTAAAGGAATTTATGCGGGGAGAAGAAGATAATGTACAGACAGGTTTTTGTATTCTGTGACAAAAAGTCTGATAAAATTTTAGGAATAAATATTGTAATTTACATTCCGAGAATATTTGTTTAAAAAAATAATACATAATAGAAATATGGACATTAAAAAGGAATTCAGAGATTTCTCTGTAAAACATTTAGGAAATAACGGTCTGGTTACCGATCAGTATATGGGAATGTATGGTCCGACGAACCTTACGCCTTACATTATGGAAGAGAGAAGACTGAACGTTGCTCAGATGGACGTTTTCTCCCGTTTGATGATGGACAGGATTATCTTCCTGGGAACAGGAATTGATGACCAGGTAGCCAACATCGTTACTGCTCAGCTCTTATTCCTGGAAAGTGCCGACCCGTCAAAGGATATCCAGATTTATATCAACTCGCCGGGTGGTAGTGTGTATGCAGGATTAGGAATTTATGACACCATGCAGATCATTAAGCCTGATGTAGCAACAATCTGTACAGGTATGGCCGCTTCTATGGGAGCTGTATTACTTGTGGCCGGAGAGAAAGGGAAACGTTCTGCGCTTAAACATTCAAGGGTAATGATTCACCAGCCTTCAGGCGGAGCCCAGGGAGTGGCTTCTGATATGGAAATCAACCTGAGAGAGATGCTGAAACTAAAGCAGGAGCTTTATGAAATTATCGCTCACCACTCAGGACAAACATACGAGTGGGTTGAGAAATCTTCTGACAGAGATTACTGGATGACTTCTGAAGAAGCTAAAGGCTACGGAATGGTAGATGAAGTTTTACAGAGATCTACAGAGAAAAAATAATTGATCTCCAAGATCATATTGAAAGAGGCTGTCCCAATTTTTGAGACAGCCTCTTTTCTATTTTTTAACAATCTTACGGATAACTGACTGACCTGAAGTTTTAATTTCTACAAAATAAATTCCCGGGCTTAAAGATTGAATATTAATCCTGGAATTCCCTGATGTCATTACTTTTTGGCCTGAAGAAGAATATATATTCACTTCTTTCATACTCTCCTGGGTATTGATATGAATATAATCAGTTGCAGGATTAGGATAGATACCCACTGTTCTTTTACTGACAGAAGAAGTTCCAAGTGTGGATTGAGGAGCTTCTGTGGGCGTAAAGGGCCTTCTCTGTCCGAAACTTAATCCAAGCCATTCACCGTTATGTAAAGTAATGGATGAAAGGTCGTTATGAATTTTCCAGTTTGACAAATTAGTTCCTTTGTATAATTTCCAGGAGTTGGACCCGTTCGGGGTACCTGAAAAAGAATTCAGGGATAAAGAAGAAACCTGATTGGCAGCTTTAGTATAATTAAATGTGCTTACCTGGGCATCAATCAATTGTAAAGCCTGCTCTGCGGTAATAGTTCCGTTATATTGAATTCCAAAAACAAATGAATCAGCATTTCCGTTAGAATTATCAGTTCCGAAGTCAATAACCACTAAGCTTTTATCAGAACCTGTACCGATCCAATTGGTAATCTGAGACGAATTATACCATAGAGAACTATAGGCAGGAAGCGGAGTAGAAGGCGCTTCTGCTGTGGGATTGCTGAACCCATAGGAAGCACCATACCATTTTCCGTCTGAGATGGTCCCGTTGTTCATCCACCCTACGGCAGACCAGCTGTTGGTATCATTCCCACGCCATAAACTCCAATAGTCCGGCCCGGATTGTTGTGAATGATCATTGAAGCTTAGCTCATCAAGGAAACCATTATTGAAGGTCAGAAAATAATCAAAGGCGGGTTCTGCATTTTTGATCATCTGAAGCATCTGAGGTCCGGTGATATTTTGCCCCGGATCGAACCGCACTCCCCAGGCATAAGACCTGTCATTGGTTCCGTCTTTAAAGTCTGCTACAAAATAGGCAGTCTGAGAGCCTGTTCCTACGAAAAACTTTATGTCGTTTGCCGTAAATTGTGCGCAACAAAAAACTACGATAAAACTGCATATAAAACTTAATATCTTTTGCATCCGGATTCTTATTTGATGATTAGTTTTTCAGTGAAGTTAGTGCTCTTATCCGTAATTTTTACAATATAAGTACCTTTAGGAAGTGTGTTTATATCAATTCCGTTTTGGGTATATTGTGCGTTGATGACCTTTCTTCCGTTAGCATCATACACCTGAATATTTCCGCTGTTTAAACCTTGTACAAAGAATTTGCTGTTTGCCGGATTGGGATATAAAGACAATTTAGAAGCTTTTGTATTTTCCACTGTTGAAAGTGACGGCGGTGCACTGTTGTTGTAAGCAATGATCTGATTAGGCAGCATGGTCACTGTGAAAGTGTTTTGTAAGGTTCCCTGTAAATCATATGTATAAATTTTTCCCGGTGCAATATATCCTTTAGGATCAGCCACATAAATCGTATTGTTGACAATATTAAACCCGTAAGCAGCAGCACCATAGCCGGTTACAGTAATAGGTGCCGTTGCAATGGGTGTCGTTGAAAAAGACGGTGCTGCAATAGGTGTTTTATAGATTGAAGCATCTTTCATGTAATAAATATTCGTTCCGTCTGTATCCATAAAAGAAGGTTTTGTTCCTGCCGGAAATGCAGTACTTGAAACGGTACTTTGAGTTACTGTATTATAGACTGTAAATGTTCCATAAGAGTTTGAGGTGTAGGGATTTCCGAAACTCATGATATAAAGAAACTGATCTTTTTCAAAAATGCTGTGTGGGAAATCTCCAACGTTTACCTCGGATTCAACTGTATTGGTAGAAGTATTGATCACATCCATAAATTGGTTGATTCCAAAACCTCCTTTTAGCAAAACATATAATCTGTTGTCTTTGCTGTAAATTTTTTCGGGTCCGCTTCCAACCGGAATATTGGTTTCATGCGTATAGGTATTAAGGTCATAAACGGCTACATAATTTTCTGTAGAACCGGAACCTCCCCAGTTGGTTACATAAAATTTGTTTCCGCTGAAGGCAATATATCTCGGATTATCCAGATTGGCTGAGATTGTGGTAATCAAAGAAAAGTCAGACTTATTGATGACTTTTATCTGATTGGAAATATTCAGGACCACAAAAATTCTGTCACCATAAATTTTAATGTCCTGTGCCGTATCCCCCAATGCAGCATTATTGTTGTGGGTTTTAAAATAGTTATTGGTAACTGATTGATTGGAGATCAGCGATATTTCGGCATTATTACTGCCGGCACCACCTTCATTAAGCACTAAAACGGCTTCAGTTTGAGCATTTGCAAAAAAAATGACAAATGCAAGAATAAGAAAATAGATTTTCTTCATGATATTATTAATTAAAGTTTTATTCCCGAAACTTACTTTCAGAGAGAGAAATTCTTCTGAATTGTATTAAGGCAGGTCTCCTGGCTTACATCCTATAGCGGCCTTCCCGGATCCGGATCCAGTGGCATCTCATGCTATAGGTGGAATAGTCTACAGTTGCGGGTACAGCTCAAGCATTGAATAAATTCTCACTTGATTCCCTATTAATGAACTATGTTCAACCTTAAAACGCTGCAAATATATCATATAAATTCCTGATTTACGTGTGGTAAATAACTTATCTTTTGTGTATTAAGTGTTTTATAAGCTCTTAGCTATAACGTGTTTTTTGAAATTAATAAAAAATGTGACCGATGGTTTTGTTTTTATAAATTTAACGGCAGGTATAGCTGTTTATATTGAATTCATTTTACAGGTTTCATTGTTAAAATACAATTATCATTGAATTAAAGATTAATTTACAATCGATTTATACTTTCGCAGCCATAAAAGTGAATATGAAAAGATTACTATTATCTGTTTTGATGTTAACGGTATTGGTTTCTTGTAACAAAGATGACGAAACTGCCCATAACCAGGATATTAATTACTCTAAACTTCCTCAGGAGTTTCCTTTTTCAAAATTAGCAACGGTAAATGGTGTGGATGTCATTAATGGAGGTTTTGGATCAGGTGCGGCTGCACACCCTACAAGAAAAGGGGAATTTTATGTCATTACAGACAGAGGACCTAATACGGATTACCTGAACGGGAAAAAGTTTTTGGCTCCCAATTTCAGTCCAACAATCATGCATTTTAAAATTAATGCCGAAGGAAATATTGAGGTGATCAAATATATTAAGCTTAAAAATCCATCAGGACAACCTATCACAGGTCTACCCAACCCTATAGGAATGGGGAGTACAGGTGAAACGGCTTACGATGCTTCAGGAAATGTACTGGGAACGGACAATTATGGTCTCGACAGTGAAAGTATTGTTGCAGCAGCAGACGGTACCTTCTGGGTTTCCGATGAGTATGGCCCTCACATTGTACATTATAGTGCAGAGGGTGTAGAGATGGAAAGAATAAGTCCGATAGGCGTTAATACAGGAACAAGAAAACTTCCCGCTGTGCTGGCAAAAAGAAGGGCCAACAGGGGAATGGAAGGGCTTTGTATAACTCCTGACGGTACTACTTTAGTGGGAGCCATGCAGTCTATGATGCATGTTCCAAGCAAGGCTTTGGCTAAAAATACTACCTTAACCAGAATTGTCACTTTTGATATTGCTACAGGGAAGACCAGACAATTTTTATATAAACAGGACGGGGGAGCCTCTGATTCAGTTTGTGACATTACTGCAATAAGTAATAATGAATTCCTGGTGATTGAGAGAGACGGAAACTTCGGGTCACAGGGCGGAATAAAAAAAAGTATACAGAATAAACCTGAGCGGAGCAACAGATGTAAACGGACCGGATATTGCCGCTGTTGACGGAATGAAAATCAATAATAAAGCTTTGGAAGAGTGTAGTTGGGATGAAATTACCAACGCCGGGATTAAAACGGTTTCTAAAACATTAGCTGTAGATCTGGTTGCCAGGTTAGGATATGAACATGATAAATTTGAAGGAATTGTTTATTTAGGAAATAATAAACTCGCTGTTTTCAATGATGATGATTTCGGGGTAGTAGATGATGGAAACGGTAACCCTAAAGCAAAAATACTACCTAAAACAGGCAAGGTAGATAAAGGAACAATGTACGTAGTCGATATTCAATAATTAGATTTTTTTTTACGAAAAACGGCGGGGATTATCTCCGCCGTTTTTATTGGTTAAAAAAATTGGTACACCGTTCAATGAAACGGGCTTTAGCCCGTTTAAAGATAAATAGCATTCCACTGGCTTTAGCCGAAACATATCATATTGAACCCTCTCTACAATCAGTAAAGAGGGTCCGGAAAAATATAATGTTCTGTAAAATTAATTAATTGAATGCCTCAATAATTTTAGAGAAATCTTCCAGTTTTAATGCTGCCCCTCCAATAAGGCCACCGTCAATATCCGGCTGAGAAAATATTTCTTTGGCATTATCCGGTTTTACGGAACCTCCATACAGGATAGATACTTCATCAGCTACTTCCTGTCCGTATTTTGTTGCAATAATATTTCTGATGTGGGCATGGATTTCCTGAGCCTGTTCCGGACTTGCGGTTTCTCCTGTTCCGATTGCCCAAACCGGTTCGTAAGCAATTACTACTTTTTTGATTTCTTCAGCCGAAAGAGTAAACAAAGCTACTTCAGTTTGGTTTTTTACGACTTCCAGATGCTGCCCTGCTTTTCTTTGCTCAAGGGTTTCTCCGTTGCAATAGATAGGAGTAAGCCCTTTGTCTAATGCCAACTTGATTTTTCTGTTGCAGTGTGAATCTGTTTCTCCGTGATATTGTCTTCTTTCAGAGTGGCCGATCAATGAACCGTTTACATCAATAGATTCCAGCATATCTGCAGAAATTTCTCCGGTGTAAGCACCACTTTCATGCTCGCTCATATCCTGGGAAAATACCCCGATTTCATCATTTTCAAAAATGTCTTTCGCCATCATCAGGTATAAAGAAGGCGGAGCAATCCACACTTCGCAGTTGGTAGCATTATTGTTTTTATAGCTTAGTAACTGAATCATCAATTGTTGGGCATCAATTACATTTTTGTTCATTTTCCAGTTTCCTGCTACGATCTTTCTTCTCATAGATTTATTATATTGATTTATTTTTACTTTTAATTTTTACTCTAATGAATCTGCGAACTTAATATTTTCTCACGCTGATTTGTTTGATTGAGCAGATTAATTGTCATTATAAGTTATTTACAACTCTTTTTTATATTGTCTAAAATATTGGAAGTATTAAAGTTAATTAACAGTCCCAATTTTTTTATTTGATAACTTTAAATAAGTGTATAGCTGCTTATAATGAACGTTATCCAGCTCCTTTATTGATTTTAATTCTAAGATCACTTTGTCTTCTACTAAGATGTCAATTTTAAAATTAATATCAAACTTTTTGTTATCATAATATACTGGTAGTATTACCTCAGATTTAACATCTAAGCCATTTTCTTCTAATTCATAAATCAGGATTTTTTGATATACAGATTCAAGTAAACCAGGGCCTAATTGGTTATAAACATTGAAAACACACTTTCTTACGATATATGAAATTTCATTTTCTGTCATTAGAAAAAAATCTGCGAAATCTGCAAAATCTGCGAGCTGATATTCTTATATTACTGATTTATCCCTTCCAGTTTAAACATGAACGCATACACCAAAGCAATATCCTTCAGGTAATCAAACCTTCCGGAAGCCCCACCATGGCCATAATCCATATCGGTTTTTAATAATAATACATTGTTGTCGGTTTTCATATCCCGTAATTTGGCAACCCATTTGGCCGGCTCAAAATACTGTACCTGGGAATCATGCAGACCTGTTGTTACCAATAGATTGGGATAATTCTTTTTCTCTATATTTTCATAAGGAGAATAAGACTTCATATAGAAATAAGCCTCTTTGTTACCGGGATTTCCCCACTCATCATACTCGTTGGTCGTTAATGGAATACTGGCATCCAGCATGGTATTCACAACATCCACAAAAGGGACCTGGGAGATTACCCCATTCCAAAGATCAGGACTCATATTGATTATTGCTCCCATTAAAAGGCCTCCGGCGCTTCCCCCTTGGGCATACAAATGTTTTGGAGAAGTATATTTTTCTTTAACCAGATATTCCCCGGCATCAATGAAATCAGTAAAAGTATTTTTCTTTTTCATCATTTTACCGTCTTCATACCACTGCCTTCCCATTTCCTGACCTCCGCGGATATGGGCAATGGCATAGGCAAAGCCCCGGTCCAGCAGACTGAGCCTGTTACTGTTGAATGTAGCATCCATTGAACTTCCGTATGAACCGTAAGCATACAGCAATAACGGGCTGTTACCATCCTTTTTGAATCCTTTCTTGTAAACGATTGAAATAGGAATCCGGGTTCCGTCTTTCGCTGTGGCAAAAAGTCTTTCAGTGGTATAATTGGTTCTATTATAACCTCCCAGAACTTCCTGCTGCTTCAAAAGGGTTCTTTTTCCCGTTTTTAAATCCTGTTCAAATTGTGAACTGGGAGTAATCATGGAAGTATAGCCGAAACGGAAGTTGTCTGTATTGTATTCAGGGTTACCGGATGGATATACGGTATATGTAGGTTCATCAAACTTTAAAAATTCTTTTTTTCCCGTTTTCCTGTCATAAATCACCAATTGGGAAAGACCGTTTTGTCTTTCACTGAATACCAGGTAATTCTTAAATTCAGAAATCCCCTGTATCAGAACATCTTTTCTGTGTGGAATAAAATCCTTCCAGTTTTCAACTTCTGTTTTGTTTAATGGGGCTTCCACAACCTTAAAATTAAGGGCATCCTTATTGGTGGTGATTAAAAATTTATCCTCCAATGGGGTTACATCATAAAGGACATCCTTCATTCTCGGCTGAAAAACCTTGAAAGTCCCGTTGGGATCATCAGCGTCCAGATATCTTGTTTCAGAAGAAGTGGTAGACTGCGAATCAAGCATGATGAATTTCTGATTCTTGGATTTGCCAACTCCAATATAATTGGTTTTGTCTTTTTCTTCGTACACAAGAACATCTTTAGCAGCATCTGTTCCTAGAGTGTGTCTGAAAATCTTTTCTGTTAAGAGAGTTTCAGGATTTTTAGAGGTATAGAAGATAGTTTTATTGTCATTGGCCCATGTCGCAGATCCTGTAGTATTTTTAATTCCAAGGTCTGTTGTTTTTCCGGTGGACAAATCTTTTAAAAATAGTTTATATTGCCTTCTGGAAACATCATCCACGCCATAGATCATTTTGGTATTATCCGGGCTGATGCTGAATCCGGATGCCGAATAATAAGGATGTCCTTCAGCCAGCTGATCCACGTCCAGCAAAATTTCTTCCGGTGCGGTAAGGCTTCCTTTTTTTCTGCAGTACTTGAAATATTGTTTTCCTGCTTCTGTTCTGCTGTAATAATAATACCCGTTTTTAAATACAGGAACAGATTCATCCTTTTCCTTGATTCTGGCTTTCATCTCCTGGAAAAGCTTTTCCCTGAAAGACTCGGTATCTTTCATCATGGCCTCCCAATACTTGTTTTCTGCCTTTAAATACTCAACGACTTTAGTAGAGTCTCTTCCTTTTTTGAAATAATCAATCATCCAGTAATAAGGATCATTGACCTTATCACCGTGTATATCCCTTATATGTTCCTGCTTTTCTGCAACAGGAGCTTTCAGATCCGGAAATTTCTGAGACTGGAATGTAGCTGTACTCATTACTAATAATCCTAAATAAATTTTTTTCATGGTAGAGAGTTTAGTGATTTGGGATGGCTGATTATAATCCCCACAGATTTTTCAGAAGAACATAAAAAGTATGTTCTTCCTCAGTTACTTTATGATCTGCTTTGATTAATGATTTCGCAAATTTTACAAATTTTACGCGTTCCTCTTCCGTAGAATCATCATGGAAACATCTGGCGTGAAATTCAAAATGATCTTTCCATTCCTCAGGTTGTAGTAAAGCAAGGATTTCCAGCTCATTATCAAGATTCATTCGGAATGGAAATTCATCCGCTAAATATTGTTGTACCAGCATTCCTTCTTCAGGGGCAAATTCTCCGTCTACGGAAGAAAGGATCATTAACAGGTGATAGCCGGCGATAGATTTATTTGATTTTTGCATAATTGTTTTAATATTTCTTTACTAAATAATCTAAATTATTGTTTTCTAATATTTTATCAAGATATTTTCCTCTGCTGCTTGAATCTCTCTGATAAGGGGCAAATCGGTTGGCCACTTCATTGAATTCATCATTCAGCCTGAGTAATTCTTCAATTTCGTTTGTATTAAGAGGTTTTTGAGAAAATTCGGTATTGAATTGCATCAGTTTTTTTACAGCAATTTCCTTTTTTACAATTTCTTCCTCGGTTGAGTTCAGAGTACAGATTCCATATATTCCTTCACAATAGGCATTCCATTCGCTTTCAAAAACTTCATTGAGCTTTTCCTGGTCCGGAGATTCATTGCTGAAAATATTGTGATAAGCAAAATTCTTATCAGGATGGCGCATTAAAAGCTGGCTGAATTTTTCTTTAAATTCTGCCTTATATTGCCGGCTGTCTTTTAACTCCTTATTCTTTTCAACTATTGAAATGCAGCTTTTGCTGAAGTACCTTTCTGCTATTTCACTCTGAAATTCATCCTTAAGAGGAGAGGTGATCTTTATACTGCGGGTAACGGTATAGGAAGCGTCGGGAACCAGTTGATTTTGGATAAGTCCTGATAGATCATCTTTTGTGATGCCTGTTATGCTGCATAATTTTTCTTCCGTAATATAATTCTTATTAATATATTCAAAATTTTGTTCCATACCTTTCATCTATTTGACATAATCTTTTGCAGGTTGCTTATCTACAATTTTTCCATTTTCCAGGATCAGTACAAAAGGGTTACTTCGCGCAATGGTTTTAATACCGGTCCCGTCCATCATTGCATTTTTGATTATTTTAAAGGTGTTCGGATCCGTTGAAACTCCATAGATCAGTGCTCCTTTTTGGGCATTAACTTTTGCCTCTACTTTTTGAAGCAGGTCAGCAGGCACCTCTTTAGGATGGTAGGAGAATACAACGATAGCTTTGGGAGCATTAATAATTGATTCCGTAATTTCCGCTCCCGAAGGATCTTCAATTTTGAATTTCACAATCTCCGATTTGTAACCTTCTTTTACAAGGACAGATTCATTTTTCCCTTCCTCAATTTTCCATGGAGAGCCTTCTTCCCAATATTGGGTCTCTTTGATGTAATCATCCTGATTAACCTTTACAACTTCTCCTGTTTTCTGGTTTTTAAGAGAATAGAAGGTTTTATATTCGGAAGGATTTTTATTGATTTTTTCCTTTTCCGTTTTCAGATTGGTACCAATTTTATAATCCCGGAAGTCAATCAATGGCTCATGCATAATTCCCTGAGTCATAATGTAAATCATTACAAAAGAAAAAGCACCTAAAATATAATATTTAAACTTCCCTGAAGATTCCTTTCTGTCATTGTTATATCCATATGAATCCTTTTTACGGAATTCTTTTTTGTAGAGTATAAACAAAATAATAAGTCCGGCCAGAAGAACAATATCCTTGATGAAGCTTTGCCATGGAGTAAATTTAATAGCATCACCAAAACATCCGCAATCAGTAACTACATTGAAGTAAGCAGAATAGAAGGTGAGGAACCCAAAGAAAATACAAAGCACGATTAAGGCTGATAAGGTAAATTTAAGCTTTAATTTAAGCAGCAGCATAAATCCAAGGAAAAGTTCCAACATAACAACAATAATTGAAAACAGCAGCGCAAATTTTTCAAAAAATGGCATATTGAAAACAGCAGGCGAAAAATATTCTTCCATTTTGAAAGAAAAACCTACCAGATCCACAGCTTTTACAAAGCCGGACAGGATAAAAATAACTGCAATAATAAAGCGTAATAAACCTTTGATCATATTAAATAGTTTTGGGTTCGAATTGGTTTTCTTTTTCAGAGAACTTGATCAGGCAGAAAACAGCGTAATTCAGCATATCGAAATAGTTGGCATCCAGGCCTTCAGAAACAATTGTCTGCCCCTGGTTGTCTTCAATCTGTTTCGTTCTCAATACTTTTTGATAAATAAGATCAGTAATGGAAGATATTCTCATATCTCTCCATGCCTCACCATAATCATGATTTTTTCTTTCCATTAAAGCTTTTGCTTCGCTGGCATATTTATCGTAAAGGACTAAAATTTCCTCCTTATTTTCATTAAAATCATTGGAAAAGCCTTTCTCAAGTTGGATAAGCCCGATAATAGAATAGTTGACAATGGCAATAAATTCATCTTCTTCACTTTCATCCACCATCTTTTTATCGGTCATCTGAAGGGTACGGATTCTATTGACTTTGATATAAATCTGGTCCGTAATGGAACTGGGCCTCAACACCCTCCATGCTGCCCCATAATCCTGCAGCTTTTTACTGAAAAGATCACGGCACTGACTGATAATTTTCTCGAATTGTACTGACGTTTTTAGCATAAAATTTCTTAATCTTCCAAATATACGAATTAGGTTTTAGATTTTTAAATTTTTAGAGTTATAGGAATAGGAGAGCATATCTGACGAGTTTCCGCCCATAATTATGAGGCTTCAAGGCGAAAAAATAAAATGGTGGATGATCTTGAAATATGTTGTGCAGAAATACATCGTACAAATTCTTAATTTTGCAGTACATAAACATTCACCTATTATAACCTAATGCTGTCAGACACTCAAATGCTAACTCGTTCAAATGCTCCTGTGTATTCCATCAACTGTAATGGCAGGCTGGTACAACTTGATATTCCGAAAATCATGGGAATCCTTAATCTGACTCCGGATTCGTTCTCCGATGGTGGAAAATTCAACAATGAGAATTCAGCGTTGAAACATGCAGAAAAACTGGTGAAAGAGGGTGCAGAAATTATTGATATCGGACCACAGTCTACACGCCCTAATGCTGAATTTTTAAGCAGCAGGGAAGAGATAAGAAGAATAGGAAACACCATCTCCCGGATTAAAAAAGAATTTCCGGAAATATTGATTTCCCTGGATACTTTTTATGCTGAAACAGTAAGATTCGGATATAACGAAGGAGTTGATATAATCAACGATATTTCAGGAGGGCAATATGACGAAAAAAATGTTTGATACAGCAGCAGAAACAAAACTTCCTTACATTTTAATGCATATAAATCCGTCCTATGAAACCATGCATGATAAAATCCGATTTGAGGATATTACTTTGGAAGTTAACCGCTATTTTTCCAAAAAGGTACATGATCTCTTACAGAAGGGAGTAAAAGATATCATCCTTGACCCTGGTTTCGGGTTTGGAAAAACAGTTGAAGACCAGATGAAAATGATTCATGAAGTTGAATATCTTGGTTTTGAAAGATTTCCTTTATTAATAGGAATTTCCAGAAAATCATTTATCTATAAACCTCTTGGAAAATCTCCTTTGGATATCAACGAAGAGACACAAAAACTCCATATGAAAGTTTTGGAACAAGGCGCTAAGATTGTAAGAGTTCATGATGTAGCTGAAGGCAGGGAAACTCTCATGCGATTTTTGCAGAAAAAATAAAAAGTGTTAAAAAAACTTGTGAGTAATTAAAAAGTTTATACATTTGCAACATGAATTTTATAAATCAAAAAAATATTGTCATTTCTATTATTGCTGTTGTCATTAACAACAGTAAGGAAACGGCATTTTAAAATAGATTTTAATTTAAATTATATACAGGCCGTTTCATTTTGAAACGGCTTTTTTTGTCTTAACTTTTATACAGTAATTATGTTTCAGATATTAGCAGTAATTATTATCGTCATTATTATTCCCTTGCGTCTGTGAGAAGGAATGTGTATGACTGTACATATATGAGCCCTCTCACAGCGTGAGAGGGCTTTTTTTTTATTCATTTTTAATTTATTAAACCACTATAATATGTATTACAACGACGACACGGTCATCTATTTTGATGGAAATTTTATGAAGGCAAAAGAAGCCGGGATGGATCTTTACGGGCAATCTCTTCATTACGGATATTCCGTTTTTGAAGGAATAAAATCTTACAGTACAGATCATGGAACCAGAATTTTTAAGGCTAAAGAACATTATGAAAGATTAAAAAGATCAGCAGAACTAATGCATATTCCGTTTGATTATTCGGTGGAAGAACTTACTGGCCTTACCTACGATTTGTTGGAACGAAACGGGTTATCAGATGCTTACATTCGTCCGTTAGTTACTTGCTCACCCAATATGTCCCTTTCAAAAGGGCAAAAGTCTTATCTCTCTTTACTCGCCTGGGAATGGAATAACGGTTATCTGGCTGATAAAATGAAGGTCATGACTTCAGAATTCCAGCGGCCTAATCCTAAAGCTTTTAAGGTGGAAGCCAAAGTAGGAGGACATTATGTGAATTCTATCCTGGCCTGTCAGGATGCCAGGGACAAAGGCTATGATGAAGCTTTGGTACTGGATGAAAACGGAAATGTTGCAGAGAGTTCGGGAGCCAATGTTTTCTATGAAAAAGACGGTGTCTTATTCACCCCGGCCAAAGGGAGCATCCTTCCGGGTATCACAAGGCAAACGGTTATGGAAATCTGCGAACAGCTTGATATTCCTGTAAAAGAAACATTTTTTAAGCCGGAGGAAATGCGTGGTGCTGATGCTGGCTTTTTCTGTGGTACAGCTGCCGAAATCGTTGCACTGGAGTCCCTGGATGATGTTCCTTTTACCAGAAACTGGGAAGATACAGCAAGCAGAAAAGTCCAACAGGCGTATTTGAAACTTGTAAGAGTTTTGTCATTGTAAATTTTAATTATTTAAATAATTGATTATCAGTATAATGTAATCCTTTTTTGAACGATTGGATATTGTAATTTTCAGAAATGTTGAAAATAAAAAAATATTACAAGCTGTAGTTTTGAACCAGAATTAAACCATAGGCTTCATTTATAAGTCCGGAAATTAAATATTTAATATTCCATTGAAGGATGGAAATTGTTTTCCGGAAACAGTTTCAATACTAAAAAAAGAACTGACTATTGTTAAAGCATCTGATGAGCTAGGGATTGGAAATATTGATTTAATGTATGATTTTTCCATCACAAACAGAAATTTAGGGATAACAATACCCGTAAACAGGATAAAAAAAATGAGAATAAAAAAAGAAGGATAATATGTTAAATAAATATTCAAAAACATTTACCCAAAACAGAGAACAACCCGCAGCAAAAGCAATGTTGTATGGGATAGGCTTTACAGAAGAAGATATGCATAAAGCCCAGATCGGGATTGCCAGCATGGGATATGACGGGAATACATGCAATATGCACCTGAATGATTTAGCTAAAGTAGTAAAAAGAGGAACCTGGGATCACGGACTGGCTGGATTAATCTTCAATACCATTGGTGTAAGTGACGGAATGAGCAACGGAACAGATGGGATGCGGTATTCCCTGGTAAGCCGTGACGTGATAGCAGACAGTATTGAAGCCATCTGCGGAGCTCAATATTATGATGGAGTGATCGCTTTGCCGGGATGTGATAAAAATATGCCCGGAACCATTATCGCGATGGGCAGGCTGAACAGACCGTCGATCATGGTATATGGCGGAACCATAGCTCCGGGATGCTATAAAGGAGAATCTCTCAATATTGTTTCAGCTTTCGAGGCGTTGGGAAAGAAGATTGCAGGGGAAATTTCAGAAGAAGACTTTGATGGAGTGATTAAAAATTCCTGTCCCGGAGCCGGAGCCTGCGGCGGAATGTATACAGCCAATACAATGGCTTCAGCAATAGAGGCATTGGGAATGAGTCTGCCATACTCTTCATCCAATCCTGCACTAAGCAAAGAAAAAGAAAATGAATGCCTGGAAGCAGGAAAATATCTGAAAATTTTGCTGGAAAAGGATATTAAGCCATCAGATATTATGACCCGGAAAGCATTTGAAAATGCCCTTCGCCTGATTATCATTCTCGGAGGAAGTACCAACGCCGTTCTCCATTTTATAGCAATGGCTAAAAGTGTAGGAGTTTCTGTAACCCAGGATGATTTTCAAAAAATGAGTGACTGTACTCCGGTACTGGCAGATCTGAAACCCAGCGGAAAGTACCTGATGCAGGATTTGCATGAACATGGCGGTACACCTGCTGTAATGAAGTATTTACTGGAACAGGGATTACTACATGGAGATTGTCTGACGGTTACCGGAAAGACACTGGCAGAAAACCTGAAAGACGTCCCCAGCCTGGATTTCGAAAAACAAAAAATTATAAAACCTCTCTCGGAACCGGTAAAAGAAACAGGACACCTGAGAATATTATATGGAAACCTTGCGGAAAAAGGTAGTGTAGCCAAAATAACCGGTAAAGAAGGAGAGCGGTTTGTAGGAAAAGCCCGAGTATTTGACGGAGAGAAAAATCTGATCAGGGGAATTCAGGATGGTACCGTACAGCATGGAGATGTAATTGTTATCCGCCATGAAGGCCCCAAAGGAGCTCCGGGAATGCCGGAAATGCTGAAGCCCACCAGTGCCCTGATAGGTGCCGGATTAGGAAGCAGTGTTGCTTTAATTACCGATGGTCGCTTTAGTGGAGGAACGCATGGTTTTGTAGTGGGACATATTACTCCCGAAGCCCACGAAGGCGGCTTGATAGCTTTTGTGAAAGACAATGATCTTATTGAAATAGATGCTGTGAACAATACCATACAGCTAAAGGTTTCAGATGAAGAAATTACAAAAAGAAAAAAAGGATGGCAGAAACCTGATCTTAAGGTGAAAAAAGGACTGCTGTACAAATATGCAATGACCGTATCATCAGCCGCTGAAGGCTGTGTAACAGACGAAATCACTTAATAAAATATATGGAGAATCTGAATTTATCAGCAGAAAGAGAGCTTAGCGGGAGTAGGATCATCCTTGAATCCTTCCTGCAGGAAGGGGTTAAAACGGTTTTCGGATATCCCGGAGGTGCCATTATCCCTATTTATGATGCCCTTTATGATTACCAGGGAAAGCTTGAGCATATCCTCGTACGCCATGAGCAGGCAGCAGTACATGCAGCACAGGGACTGGCAAGAGCATCGGGAGAAGTGGGCGTTGTACTGGCAACCAGCGGACCCGGAGCAACAAACCTTGTAACAGGACTGGCAGATGCTTTACTGGATAATACCCCTCTGGTATGCATCACAGGCCAGGTTTTTGAACACCTGCTGGGAACTGATGCCTTTCAGGAAATTGATGTGATGAATATTACAAGTCCTGTGACCAAATGGAATTACCAGGTAGCAGATGCCCACGAGCTACCTGAAGTTTTAGCTAAAGCATTTTATATAGCAAAATCCGGCCGTCCGGGTCCGGTATTGATTGATGTTACCAAAAATGCCCAGCTGCAGCACATTTTGTATCAGGGTTATAGGCCTTGCCATACACTGAGAAGCTATAAGCCGGATCCTGTTCCGGATATGGAAAGAATCAGCCAGGCAGCTGAGATGATTAACCGGGCGGAAAAACCATTCATTATTGCCGGGCAGGGAATTATGCTGGGAAAAGCAGAACAGGAATTTTTAGAATTTGCTGAAAAATCAGGGATTCCCGTTGCCTGGACGGTATTGGGAATGGGGGTAATCCCTACGGATCATCCACAGGCGGTTGGGATGGTAGGGATGCACGGAAATTATGGTCCCAATGTCCTTACCAATGAATGCGATGTCCTGATTGCAGTGGGAATGCGTTTCGATGACCGTGTTACGGGAAGGTTGGATGAATATGCTAAACAGGCAAAAATTATTCACCTGGATATTGATAAGGCTGAGATCAATAAGAATGTAAAGGCAGATGTGCCTGTCCTTGGGAATTGTAAGGAAACATTGCCTCTGCTTACTCTTCTGATACAGGAAAAACAATACAGGTCCTGGCATCAAAAATTTAAAGAGTGTTTTGAAATTGAAAGTACAACCTTGATTAATAAAGAGTTATATCCGTTGGAGGGAGAGATTACCATGGGAGAAGTCATCCGGTATCTTAATGAGATAACAGCCGGTGAGGCTATTATTGTAACCGATGTAGGACAGCATCAGATGATCACCTGCAGATATTCCCGGTTTAATCATCCCCGGACTAATATTACCAGTGGGGGATTGGGAACGATGGGATTTTGCCTTCCGGCTGCCATAGGAGCTGCCTATGCTGTAAACAAGCGCCCCGTTATCGCAGTAATGGGAGATGGAGGAGCGCAGATGAATATCCAGGAGTTGGGAACCATTATGCAGTACCATTCTGATGTGAAAATTTTAATTCTTAATAATGGTTACCTGGGAATGGTAAGGCAATGGCAGGAGCTGTTTCATGAAGAAAGATATTCGTCTGTTGATATCCAGAGTCCGGATTTTGTTCAGGTAGCAAAGGGATATGAAATTCAGGGAAGGAAAGTAGCTCAGAGGGAAGAGCTGAAAGAGGCGCTTCATGAGATGCTTGATCATAAGGGAGCTTTTCTTCTGGAGGTAATGACAGGAAAAGAGCACAATGTGTTTCCAATGATTCCCCAGGGGAAAAGTGTTTCGGAAATTGTATTACAGCATAAAGTTTAAAACAAAAAAGAAAAAAATGAGAACAGAACATAAAGAATATACCATAACGGCATATACAGAAGATTATTTAGGTTTGATCGGCAGGATCAATGCTATTTTTTCAAGAAGAAGGATTTCTATGGTGAATTTCAATGTAGGTCCTTCCGAAATGGAGCGCATTAAAAAATTTGTAATTGTCATCAGGGAAACGGAAGAATCGGTTCAGAAGATTACCCGGCAAATGGAGAAACAGGTAGATGTACTGGAGGTTCATTATCATAAAAATCCCCATCTCACAACCATGGAATATGCCAGTTAAATGTAAAAATAAAACTGTTAGCAGAACCCTAAAAACATTAACATTTAAGATACAGTAAATAGCAGGTTTCATGGATGCCAGGCTTATGTGAGCTTGTTTGTTGTATGAGATCCTGACCTTAAAAGAATTAAGTGTTTTAAACAAAACTTACATAAAAAAATAATATAATAATTAAAATCAAGAAAGATGGCAAAATTGAATTTTGGCGGAGTTGAAGAAAACGTAGTAACAAGAGAAGAGTTTCCCCTGAAAAAAGCTCAGGAAGTGTTAAAAAATGAAGTAGTAGCCGTAATCGGATATGGAGTGCAGGGGCCTGGTCAGGCTCTTAACCAGAAAGACAACGGAATTAATGTCATTGTTGGACAGAGGAAAAACTCGAAATCCTGGGATAAAGCAGTAGCAGACGGATTTGTTCCCGGAGAAACTTTATTTGAAATTGAAGAGGCATTGGAGAAAGGAACAATCATCTGTTATCTGTTAAGTGATGCCGCACAAATTGAATACTGGCCTAAAGTAAAACAACATCTTACCCCGGGAAAAGCTTTGTATTTTTCTCATGGTTTCGGAATTACGTTTAATGAGCGCACGGGAATTGTTCCTCCTGCGGATGTTGATGTTTTCCTGGTAGCCCCTAAAGGTTCAGGAACCTCGTTGAGAAGAATGTTTCTTCAGGATAGGGGGCTGAACAGCAGCTTTGCCGTGTACCAGGACGCTACGGGGAAAGCAAGAGAAAGAGTAACCGCTTTGGGAATTGCCATAGGAAGCGGATATTTATTTGAAACGGATTTCAAGAAAGAAGTATACAGCGATCTGGCAGGGGAAAGAGGAACGCTGATGGGCGCTGTACAGGGAATATTTGCAGCTCAGTATGATGTTTTGAGAAAAAACGGACACAGCCCTTCCGAAGCGTTTAATGAAACCGTAGAAGAGCTGACGCAATCATTAATGCCATTGGTTGCAGAGAACGGAATGGATTGGATGTATGCGAATTGCAGTACTACTGCCCAGCGAGGGGCATTAGACTGGTGGAAACGTTTTTTAGAGACGCTACTTCTCCTTTGTTTGAGGAACTTTATGACAATGTAGCGAAGGGAAATGAAGCCCAGCGGTCCATTGACAGCAATAGCAAACCGGATTACAGGGAAAAATTAGAAGCTGAGCTCGCAGAGCTAAGAGAAAGCGAAATGTGGCAGGCAGGCAAAACCGTCCGAAGCCTCAGACCCGAAAACAATTAATATACGGAAAATGGTGAAAGAGGAAATAGGAACATCTGTTCCGGAGGGTGTCTATCAGGCAGGGGAAAGGCTGAAAGGAGTTATTGTAAGAACTCCTTTGGCCGTTAATTATAATCTTTCTAATCTCTACAAAGCCAATATCAGCTTTAAAAGGGAAGATCTTCAGCAGGTAAGATCATATAAAATCAGGGGAGCTTATAATAAAATGGCTACCATGTCCTCAAAAGAACTTGAAAAAGGAGTGGTTTGTGCAAGTGCTGGAAATCATGCCCAGGGAGTAGCTTTCGCATGCAATAAGATGAAAGTGAAAGGGACTATTTTCATGCCTTTGCCTACTCCCGGCCAAAAACTGGAACAGGTGAAAATGTTTGGCGGCCATTATATTGATGTCGTACTGTATGGAGATACCTTTGATGAAGCTAAAGATGCTGCGATGAGGTTTTGCCAGAATCATAGCAGGGTGTTTATTCATCCCTTTGATGATCCTGCCATCATAGAAGGACAGGCTACTGTGGCCCTGGAAATACTGGAACAGGCTGTCCGGCCTGTAGATTATCTTTTTGTACCCGTAGGAGGAGGTGGCCTGGCTGCAGGAGTATGTTCGGTATTTAAGGAATTGTCTCCGGAAACAAAAATCATAGGAGTGGAACCTTCGGCAGCAGCCAGCATGAAAAAAGCCCTGGAAAAAGGAAAACCTGTCCTTCTGGAAAAAATAAGCCGGTTTGTGGATGGTGCAGCCGTCCAGAAAGTGGGAGATCTTACTTTTAATTCTTGCCGGAATGTATTATACGATATGGCTACTGTAGACGAAGGACTGGTGTGCGAAACCATCCTCTCGTTGTACAACAAAGATGCAATTGTGGTAGAGCCTGCAGGAGCGCTTTCTGTGGCTGTACTGAATAAATATAAGGAAGAAATCCAGGGGAAAAATGTAGTATGTATCATCAGTGGAAGCAATAATGATATTACCCGTATGGAAGAGATTAAAGAGAAAGCCCTTTTATATGCAGGATTGAAGCACTACTTCCTGGTCAGGTTTCCACAACGTCCCGGAGCTTTGAAAACTTTTGTAATGGATGTTCTGGGACCTGATGATGACATCACTTATTTCGAGTATACCCAGAAAAACTCAAAAGAAAAAGGAATTGCCGTTGTAGGAATTGCCCTGAAACAAAATAATGATTTCCCACCATTGATTGAGAAAATGAAAAAATATGATTTTTTTGTCAATTACCTGAATAATGATCCTTCTTTAATGAACCTTCTTATTTAGGATAGAAGACTGGAAGCAGAAGTTACTTTTTATTCTTTTGTTTCCAGATAAAAGTACATTTTTGTTAAACAGTCTTGCTGATCAAATAGATTACGATGATTTTTTAGTTTCAATCCGGTGAGTTTAGTTTTGATTCTGAAAACACAATGATGAAAAAGCTTCACAAATTTTTGTGAAGCTTTTTATTTATCGTTCAAGTGAAAAGTTGGCTATAACTTTCGGACGTCCGGTCTCGTTGGCTACTTTCCAGGATGTTCTGTACATCCATTCGGTCATTTTATACAGTTTTTTGTAGTTGATGTTTTCAGATTCATCCTGTGGGGTATGGTACTGTTCATGAAGTACGCTGGTGAAAAAGATAGCAGGGATACCCATTTTAGCATAAGGAAGATGATCACTTCTGAAATAAAAATACTCAGCATGGTTAGGGGAATCCCAATCCTTCAGGTATTTAAATTTTGTACTTTCATTATTAGCCTCTTCCGCCATTTTTACCAGTTCTTCTGAATTTTTATGAGGAGCGTTTCCTCCCAGTAAAGCTGCTTCATCATTATTGTTTCTTCCAATCATATCCCCATTCAGAACGGCTACAATTTTTTCCCTGGGTACTACAGGATGGGCGGCATGCCACCGCGACCCCAGTAAACCTCTTTCTTCAGCACCATGGAAAACGAACAGAATGCTTCTTTTACCCGGCTGCTTTTTATAAGCTCTTGCCATTGCCAGCATGGCTACACAAGTACTGGCATTATCATCAGCGCCATTATAGATCGTATCGTTTTTTACAGGATGTCTGATTCCGTCGTGATCCTGATGTCCGCTAAGCAAAACATATTCATTTTTAAGGATGGGATCGGTTCCTTCTATTTTACCAATGATATTAACGGAAGGGTATTTATAAGTTTCGGTGGTCAGGGTCAGGGTCAGGGTAACTTTCGGATTATTTTTTACCCAATCGGTATTTTCCTTTTTGATCCACAGCACAGGAATATTGTTGGTGATTTTTTCTCTCAAACCTTCTACTCCGTAGCTGCCTCTTGTCATCTGGGGAAGCACTTCCGGCCAGCTTTTTTCAGAAATATCATCGGTAATGAAGATAATGGCTTTTGCTCCCAGTTCATAGGCTTTATTGTAGTATTTTGTCCGTATAAAACCGGGATACCTTCTTATAAAAAGGGTCATTTCCTTTTCGATATTTTTATCGGAAGCATTCACAGCAAGAACCTTTCCTTTGATATTGAGCTGGGATAGGTCTTCAGGTTCGGTATTTCCGGCATACACCACCTCTGCATCCACAGAAGCATTCACCGGTTCCGCAACAAGGAAATCTTTCCATAGCTTCAGATTATTATTTCCGATTTTCAGGCTGCTTTGGGGGGTAATCTGATGCCTGTACATTTCAAAAAACTGGAAAAAAGTACCATTATCACCAGCAGGTTGCATTCCGGCTTCTTTGGCTTTGTCAGCAAGCCACATCGAAACTTTTAATTCATCCAGTGTGCCGGCTTCCCTTCCCCAGAACTGGTCTGCCGCAAGCTCATACATATCTTTCCGCAGATCGGCCTCCTTAATGGCAGAAACCAAAGGTTTTTTATAGTTTTGGGCATTTCCGAAACTGAATAAAAGAAAACTCAGCAGCGAAAAAATATAGTGTTTATTCATCAGAAATTTTTAATTAAAGTTAGCCAACTTTTCTGAAAATTGTTTTGAAAACTCTTTCCGGTCTTCTTCCAGCTTTTCAGTAGTGGAAGGTAAAATATAATTGAAAAGGATTTTTTCCTCATGATCTAAAAAAATGATTTCTTTTTCATTTCCGTCGATCATTTGTGAGAAAATTGCCCACATGGAAGTATCTTTCAACTTTAATAACTCAAAAAACTGTTCTGCTTTTATTTCGATTTTCTGCATTTTATTATATTTTATCGTTGATTTTAAAAATGGTTTTAAACTGGATCTTTTTTATTTCTCTGGAAAAATCAGAGTTTAAAATTCTAAAAATTTCAATTTAAACTGGATGGCAAAATTTTGTTTGAAATTAGGGGTAGTATAATAACCTACCCTGTAAAACAACCCTAGATTGAAATAGCTCGAAAGGAAATTATTCCATTCCAGACCGACTTCCTGATAAAGATGGTTGAGCGGTTTGAACCTGAACTGATGGTACTCCGGATATTTCATATCTCCAATTGTTCCCCGCAATACAAAGTCGAAACTCGAAACATTATGACCGAAGCTTTTGAAATACCATGGTAGCTTGTGGGTGAAATAATAGGCCACAAATTTATCATTGTAGTATTTTCCGCCTTCCAGTGTTGCAAATCCCAGAAATGAAGTAAGGTTGAAATTGAAATCTTTACCGGGAGATGCCAGTCCGTTCATGGTAAAGTTTTTCCAGATCGGGGCCTCTCCGAATACCATTCCTCCATACAATCTGAATCCGGTTATTCCAAGCGGGGTTTTAAAGTTGTGAACAAAAAGGGCATCAAAACGTGAGTAATTGAAATTACCACCTAAAGTCCTGTAACTCTGTTCATAATTAAAATACAATTCCGGGTATTTCTGGTCAATCAGGGATTTTCCCTGCGGAGTCATAATATTGGTAGAATTCGGGGAATATTTTAAGGTAAACAGCGTATTGAAGTTTTTAAACGAAGAACCTTCATCTTTAAACTGATAATCGAATTCCGCTTCCTCAATATTCCTTCTCAGGGCGAAAGCTAAGGTAAGCCCGTTGGTTACGTCATTCAGGTATGATAGCGAGGCTCCTTTAAAATGATAATACCGGTCATTATTAAGGTTATTTCCAAAATTGGCCATTCTCATTTTAAAATTCCAGAGTCTTCTGTAAAATTCACCGGAGGCCGTTACATCGTCGTAAAAATCAAATCTGAAAAACGAATTCTTTTCCAGAGTAGTTTTGATGTCTATTCCCATGCCATATTTCCATCTCCGGTCTTTCACCCCGTAAGCAAAATAATAATCCGGAGAAAAATAAGGATTGAAATTTTCATTCACCTTAGCTTTTAATCCTAATCTGAATCCTTCGTAAGAGTTGTAATTAACTACTTCATCCACTGCAAAATCTACGGAGCCTACCCTGATTTGTCCATTCAGCAAACCGGAGAGTATCTGGGCTTTATTATCGATTTTATATTTTTTGCCTAAGCTGTCAATCGTTGTATAGGTATTGCGTTCCCTTTCGGTAAGCGGATCAGTCCTGTAATGTTCCAGAGAATGCCCGTCAATGCTCTTTACGGAAAAAGTATAGCCTTTGAAGTCCTTAGAACTTACCTCAATCGGAGATTCGAAGTCAAAGTATTTTGAAGTGAGGAAAGCGTAGGTGCCAAAGCTTTTTTTGTCTTTTTTGTTGAAACGGTCTTTGTCATCCATGGCCATTTTACCCATTTTAAGCTTTGCTTTCTCATGAGCAAGAAACCATTTATTATTGTAAAATATCCAGGTACTGGTGATAATTCCGTCGTTTTTGTTTTTACTGAAATTTTCAATTTTTTTGACTCCATAGGTTTCGGTATCCACATAGATGGCACCATTGTATTTTCTTTTTCTGTCAGGGTTTTTATAATTCACTTCACGGAAACGGATGACAAAATTTTTCCTTCCGTCAAGTTCAACGGTATCAGAAAGAAAATAACGGTAAAGTCCCCTGTTTTCCTGTTTGATCTGTTCAGGAACAACATCCCTGTTACTTTGCTGCAGGGCAATCATTTCATAGATAGGCTGCTTCAGGCCCGAAATTCTGTTGTCCAGGATATTAATTTTTTCACCATATTTTTTAGAATACAGGAATTCCTGGGCTCTTTCCCAAAGGAATAATTTACTTTTAGCGAAGATTTTTCTTGCAGTAATGTTGTTGAGTGAATCTTTTTCTCTCTTTTTCTTGAAAATGTTTAAATCATTAAAATATTCTTTGAACTGGGAAATGCTGTCCTCATCAATATCCAGAGAGATCTTCTCATAGGATTTGTATGAATATGAAGCTAAGCTTTTCGGAGAATTTTCTTTAAATAGCTGATTTACTTTCTTTAAAATTTCAAGAGCCCTGGGATCACTTTTATCTTCGATGACAACTGCTTCAATAGCCGTAGTTTTTGAAGTTTTTCTGAGCAGGGATATTTCCATACTGCTTTCCACATTGGCTGTTTCTTTCTGATAAGATTCAGCTTCAATAGTGATGGCTGTACAGGCAGCTTTAAATTCCAGAGTACCCTGAGCATTTGTATAGCCGAGAACCTTATTGTCACAAGACACTTTAGCATTGGGGACAGGCTTTTGGCTGACGTCATCAACAATTTTAATTTTTAATTGTGAATACCCCAGAAAAGATATCAAAAATAATAATAGCAGTAAACCCCTTTTCATGTAAAAAAACTAGGTCAAAATTAATGATATTTATTGTTTTGGAAAAGTTTTTTAACAGAGTATAACATTGATCTGACCTGATAATGAAGAAGTGGGACAAGGTTGGAAGTATGAAGCTGGGAGCGGGAAGATTATTACCCGCTTAAATAGCTGGTAAATTATCTTTGGCACCTGTTGCTGAAAATAACTTTCAGTTTTTTTCTCCCTGTTTTTTATCTGTCATCCAGAGCTTTCATAAACTCAATGATATCGTCAATTTCCTGGTTGGTAAGTTGTAAAGGAGTATCGGAGAGGGTTTGATTTTCAATTGTAAAACCTATACCTTTTCCACCACCTTTGTTATAAAAATCCATTACTTCCCTCAGGGTTTTATAGCCTCCGTTGTGCATGTAAGGTGCTGTTTTATTGATGTTTCTTAACGTTGGAGTTTTAAAGGAATGCTGTAATGAAGCCACCGTCTCATGAAACTTTCCTCTTCCCGGATCTTCATCAAATGTTTTGTTTTCCCCATTGACGGCCACGCCAAGCACTTCCTGTTCTGTTTTTTTGAAAACAGGAGGGACAGTTCCGTTAAACAAGGGAACAAAATGACAAATGGCACATTGCGCTTTTCCTACAAAAAGATTGAATCCCCGCTTCTGGCTTTCATTCATGGCAGATTTATTCCCCCGCATATAATGGTCAAAATCAGAATTGAATCCCGCTAATGAACGGATATAGCTCGCCAGCACATTCTGAAGCTGCCATACTTCGGTTTTCGGAGAGTGGTAGATCTTTTCAAAGGCTGATTGATATTCTTTATGCTGATTAATTTTTACCAGGATCAGATTGAGGTCACCATGCATTTCTTCTTTATTGGAAATAACATCAGAGCTTTGCCCCTCAAGGTCATCTTTCCTCATATCCCAAAACTGCCCATGCTGGAATCCAGCATAATTCAGGGAAGGAGCATTTCGGGAAAGTTCTGAATTTTCCAGAGACATGGATTTAGGGAGACCGTCAGTAAAGGCTTTTTCAGGAATATGGCAGGTAGCACAGCTCCTGGTGTTGTTATTGGAAAGGATCTTGTCATTAAAAAGTTTCTTGCCAAGGGCGGCCTTTTCTTCAGAATATGCATATTCTTTTCCGGGAGTAAAAGCATCAGGATTGAATGCATTGATGGCAAAAAAAAGTAGGTGCATTTTTATTCAAAGCAGTAGTCACTTCCACGTCCGGGATCTTTTCCTGTTTCTTGAATTCCAGGAGAAGGAATGTTATTTTGTTGAGATGATCAGGAATAAAATTGACGTAATCAAATGTATTTTTATCTGTGTTTTTCTTCAAAACGCCAATGGCTGAATTGATTTCTGAAATAATGCTTTTTAAGGCTTTATCTTTTGATTGTTCTGTGGAGATTTGCTGTAAAGTTTGCTTTACTCCTTCGAGGGAATAAGGCATTTCTTTTAAAAAAGTTCCTGAAACCGGAGTGTCAAATCCCGAAATTCCTAAGCTTGAAATCCGGAAAACTTCCAGCCTTAGGGCATCAAAAACCTGGTCTTTGCTGACCGTAATCGCTTCAAAATTAGTTTTGATCGTATTGCTTTTATTGATCAGTTTATTCAGGAATCTTATCACCTCTTCCTTATTGGTTTTATCATAAGGATAAAGCATTTCTTCCAGCACCTGTAATCCTTCCGCTTCTATCTCGGTATGTTCATCCATTTCTATTTCGGGAAGTGCAGGACCATTGATAAACCGTGCAGAGTGGGGAAGAAAGTATTCTACCGCCCATTCCATTTTTTTATAGGTTTTCCTTAACTCTTCAAATTTTTCCTGGAGGATCTTTTCATCCGTATTTTTTTGATACGAGTGCGATCAGTCCGTTGATCTGTTTTTCAAACTCAGTATTGTTTCTGAGAATTTCATTTTTTACAGAACCCAGATCTTCGTAAACAGGCGAATATTTGTCACTTTTACAGTAAGAAAGGACAAAAAGAGCAATAGCAGAGTATAAAAACAGGAGAATAGGGTATTTTGAAAGCTTTTTCATGGGTATGAAAAAGTACCAACAGAAGTTTTTCTATTGATACTTTTGATTTTTATGGGGTAATTAAAAATTATTTTTCTACGTTTCTGATAATAACAATCTGTCCTCCTTCTTTATTGGTATTGATACCCGATCCATCAGGATTTTTGAATTTATCCGATTGCCATGTATGAGAATGGATATTTACCGAAAAAGTATTAGGAACACCAATGATATCTGAAATATCAACCATCGCCCCAAATTCCCATGAACCGAATTTCTGTAGGTCCCCGGACTGGTTATAAGCCGTCTGCCAGGCAGCATCATTTCTATTGTGTTTCATGTTCAGCCACGGTTTATATTGTTTGGTTGCAATATTCAGCTGCCAGATGTAAGAATCATGGGCTGCCGCTTTGTAATATGAATCCCCGTCTTCCTGAATATAAACATAGTTTTCAGTAACACATAAATTATCCGGATTGATAAGATTGTGTCCCGGATTGGAATCTCCTTCAGCAACTACTTCAAGTTTTCCTGTCAGCATATTATTGGCATTAAGCACAAGCTTATAGACCCTTCCCCACATGGTTAAACCCGGTTTCGGATTCATTCCGTCAGAAGATTCTCCTGTAGCCGTAAAATAAATTTCCCTGCCTTTTCCTGCTCCTTTTCTGTAGTCAACATCTTCAACTCTTGAGAAGCGGATTGCATTATTATTGATGTTGGCCTGGTTGATCTGGGCTCCTGTAAGGTTTTTAGCATTTGGGATCTCAACAAACTCCACATCATAACTGTTTCCTTTCGTCATATCAGTTTCTGTATAATTATTGTTGGTTCTCTTCAAAGCGTATAATTTCCCGTTATCTAAATCTCCCTGTGTATTGGCAACATACATGATCAATTGTCCGGCAGACTGATGAGAAGAAGAATAAGATTGGTCTTCCCCGATAATGATATAAGATTTCCCGTTGGACACATCCTTAGGAAGGGGAACTGCATTTTCCATAGATGCCTTTCCTAAAGCCGGTTTTACCCTTGTTTTATCTGAAGCCTGGGAAACCGGAGCTAAAGGATTTAAAGCATGAACCATACTTTCTTCTCCTGATTCACCCGCTGTAAGAAAAGCACTGAAACCATGAATCTCCGGAGTGGCTAGTGTAGCAGAACATAACCTGGTCATTCCTCCCGTACCGTTAAGGATATATTCTCCTTTTACAGGTCTGAATGTTTTATCTAAATATACTCTTGATACCGATTGCTTGATCTCATGATTAGTGATCATCAGGTATCCGTCAGAGTTCGGATCTTTCATAATTCCCATCCCGTCCGGCTGACCTCCGAAAACAAAATCAGGAGATCCGGAAAGAACATCGGAGCTTGAAATAAGGGTGGTGATATTCAGGTTTTCAAAACCGGGCATTCCAAAAACGAAAGCCGGTTCTTTTAGAAAAGTTTTCAAGCTTGATTTTATCATTAACCGGGTTGCTGCTGTCACCGTTATTATCATCATTACAGCCCTGAAAAAGGACAGTTGCAAATAATAAAGCACCAATAGTTTTGTTAATTTTCATAATTGTTTTTTTGAATTTCGATTAAGGCAAAACTAAAGGTCTAGTATTAACTGGGTTTTAATAAGACAAAACAAATAGTTTAAGATTAAGAGATGATTGTTAAGATAAGATCAATAATTAGAATGAATATAAATAAAAATCATTTTTAATATATAAATAAAGCTCAGAAGATGTTGTAAAGACACATGGACACCCAAGGTTACATTTGTATTTAAAAAAAATCAGCGGTCAGATGAGACCGCTGATTTTGAAATGCTTAATGATAGTAATCTTAAATATTCAATGCTTTTTGGTATGCATTTTCCAATCCTGCAAGGTTTTTACCTCCCGCAGTGGCAAAACCAGGATTTCCGCCACCACCACCTTGAATTTCTTTAGCAAGATCTTTTACAATAGCTCCGGCCTGATAATCTGCAGCAAGGTCATCCGACACACCTACAGTAATCATTGGTTTTCCGTCTGCATCAGAAAGAATGACCGTTACAGAAGCCGGAATTTCTCTTTTCAGCTGGAATACGATATCTTTCACAGAACCGGCATCCAAAGAAGTTTTCTTGACTAAAAGCTGCTTATTGCCTTTCTGTTCGTAAGCATTTTTCCAATCACTGATTTCTCCTTTTGCCTTTTCTTTTTTAAGAGCATCCACTTCAGCTTTTAACGATGTGTTGTCTTCAATTAATTTCTCAATAGCCCTTACAACATCCTTAGATTTTAACAACTGGGAAAGTTCAATGAACTGTTTTTCTAGATTGTTGAAATATTCTTCAGACTTATCACCGGAAATCGCTTCAATTCTTCTGATTCCTGCCGCAGCAGAACCTTCGGAAGTAATTTTGAAATGACCGATTTCGCTGGTATTTTTAACGTGAGTTCCCCCGCAAAGTTCTTTGGAACTTCCAAACTGGATCATTCTCACATTGTCACCATATTTTTCCCCGAACAAAGCCATTGCCCCTTTGTCCAGAGCCTCCTGAATAGGAATGCTTCTGAATTCCTGTAACGCAATGCTTTCTTTGATCTTTTTGTTTACTTTTTCTTCAATCAGTGCTAGTTCTTCCTCTGTCATTTTATTGAAGTGGGAAAAGTCGAAACGCAGATAATCCGGTCCCACATAAGATCCTTTTTGCTCTACGTGAGTTCCTAAAACTTCTCTTAAGGCTTCATGTAAAAGGTGCGTTACAGAGTGGTTCGCCTGAGAATTCTTTCTGTCGGCAGCGTTTACTTTAGCATAGAAAAGAGCACCTGCATCTTTAGGCAGACCATTGATTAAAGAAATGATCAGTCCGTTTTCTTTTTTAGTTTCTAAAACTTCAAAGCTTTCAGAAGCATTTTCCAGAACTCCTTTATCTCCAACCTGTCCACCTCCTTCAGGGTAGAATGGAGAGCTGCTTAATACCACCTGGTAAAATTCCCCGTCTTTGTTTTCTACTTTTCTGTATCTTGTAATATAGGTTTCAGATTCAATCTGATCATACCCTACGAAGTTTTCCGGCTTTTCTTCCAAAACAACCCAGTCATACACTTTCTGTGCAGAATCAGACTTGGAACGTTGTTTTTGTTTTTCCATTTCAGCTTTAAATCCGGCCTCATCAATTGTTAACCCTTTTTCCTCAGCAATAATTCTCGTCAGGTCATCAGGAAAACCATAGGTATCATATAATTCAAAGACTTCCTCGCTAGGTAATATTTTTGAATTCCCGGCAATCGTCTGCTGGATCAGCTTTTCTACCCTGATCAGACCGTTTTCAATTGTTTTTAAGAATGATTCTTCCTCACTTTTGATGACTTCGCCTACTAATTTACCCTGTTTTTCAATTTCAGGGAAGAATTGTCCCATTTGTTCCTGAAGTACAGGAACCAGTTTATAAAGGAAAGGCTCTTTCATGCCAAGGAATCTGTAAGCATAGGAAATAGCTCTTCTTAAGATTCTTCTGATAACGTATCCTGCACCACCGTTAGAAGGTAACTGGCCATCAGCAATAGCAAAAGAAACAGCCCTGATGTGGTCTACCACCACACGGATGGCAATATCTTTTTCATCCTCCAGGATACCGGTATATTTCTTACCTGAAAGCTCTTCCACTTTAGAAATCAACGGAGTGAAAACATCCGTATCATAGTTGGAGGATTTTCCCTGAAGCGCCATACATAAACGCTCGAAGCCCATTCCCGTATCCACATGCTGGGCAGGAAGTTTTTCTAAAGACTTATCCGCTTTTCTGTTGAATTCCATGAAAACCAGGTTCCATACTTCCACCACTTGTGGATGATCCTGATTTACCAGGGTAATTCCCGGAACAGCTGCTTTTTCTTCAGGGGTTCTCAGGTCGATATGAATCTCTGAACATGGGCCGCAAGGTCCGCTTTCACCCATTTCCCAGAAATTGTCTTTTTTTATTTCCATTGATGATCCGGTCTTCAGCAATATGAGATTTCCAGAAATCAAAAGCATCCTGATCTCTCTCTAAATTTTCAGAGGCATCACCTTCAAAAATAGTTACATATAAATTCTCTTTTGGAATTCCATAAACTTCAGTCAGCAATTCCCAGGCAAAAGCAATAGCCTCTTTTTTAAAATAATCTCCAAAAGACCAGTTTCCTAACATCTCGAACATGGTGTGGTGGTAAGTATCTCTACCTACATCATCCAGGTCATTATGCTTTCCTGAAACTCTCAGACATTTCTGTGTATCGGCAATTCTAGGGGCGGTAGGTGTTTTATAGCCTAAGAAAAAATCTTTGAACTGCGTCATTCCTGAGTTGGAAAACATAAGGGTAGGGTCGTCTTTCAGCACAATAGGAGCTGAAGGAACAATAAGGTGGTCCTTACTTTTAAAATAATCTAAAAATTTTTGACGTATCTCTTGTGATGTCATAGTATTGCTTTTGCTTTTTTAATATCAAATTTTGATAAGATGCAAATTTAAGGTTTTTAGGTGATTTTATATCAAATATTAGATATTTTAAAGCCATTTTATCAAATGGTTGACATAAACAATGAATCATGGTTTTTAATGGATCTGGTAATTTACCCTGGTAAGCAGATTCTTTCGCCTATTTAAACCTAACATGCTTTCAAACCTGTTAGGCTTATGAAGTTGAAGATAACACTGATGAATTATAGCAAGTTTTGCTCACTTTACACAATTAAAAAAAATCTTATCTTCGTTTAAATTAACTCGCAATGATGAAAAATGAGATTTTGAAAAGCTGGATAGAACAGTATTCTGCACCGCTTTTGAAGAAAGCTGTGTATATGCTTTCCAATAAAGAAGATGCTCAGGATGTAGTCCAGGAAGTTTTCCTTGCTGCATTTTCTTCTTATGATTCTTTTGAAGGAAAAAGTCAGCCTCTGACTTGGCTCATGTCCATTTTACAACGGAAAATTGCTGATTTCTACCGGAAAAAATACAAATCAGAACCGAACGTAAGACTCGATCACTTTTTTGACGAAACAGGCTCATGGAAAAATAATGATGTTTTGAATGACTGGGATGTATCCGCCAGAGAACCTGAGCTGCTAGATAATATAGATTTTAATAAAACATTAGAAGAATGTATCGAAGAATTGCCTTCCAGATGGAAAATTTTGTTAAAAATGTACTACATTGAAGAAAAAAAAGCACCCGAAGTGAGTCAGGAATTAGAGGTTTCTACGACTAACCTTTGGAAGATCTTACAAAGAACCCGGATGCAGCTTAGAGAATGTCTGGAGATGAACTGGTTTTCAAAATAATAAATGACTGAAATGTTAAAAAAAAATTGTACACCTGCTTTTTTTGTCATGTAGTGAGGCTACTTTACTGATGGAAAAGCGCAATGCCCAATCTATTTCTGCCGGAGAGAACAGAAAACTCAGTATACACCTGATAATTTGCAAATGGTGCAGGATGTATAATAAAAAACTGGCTTTTTTGGATCACATATTCCGAAAAATTTTTTCTAAAAGAGAAAGTGAAATTAATGAATCTGATATTCAGGATTTTAAAAATAAAATGTTCGAAAAATTAGATTTTTAAGAAAATTTTGTCAGGATTTTGAAACTTTGCCGACTATACTTCTGAACAATAAGTATAATTCAAAATCTTACAACACATGATCGGAACAACATCTGAATCTGCCAATCATTCAACGTACAAATCAGGATATTATGTTTCTCTTTTCGGCGCAGCCCTGATTCTGCTCTGGATTGGTATCTTCAAATTTACTCCTACTGAAGCCGCTGCAATAAAGCCTTTGGTTGAAAACCATTTTCTAACTTTTTTCGTATACAAAATAATGAGTGTTCAGACAGTGTCAAACCTGATCGGAACGATAGAAATTATCATTGCCTTACTGTTGGTATTTAGTGCGAAATTTGCTGTACTGAAAAGATATGCCGGAATAGGGATGATTGTAACGTTTCTGGTAACATTGAGTTATCTGTTTACAACGCCGGGAATATGGAAAATAGTAGATGGAATTCCGGTTACAGATTTTTTCATCTTAAAAGATCTTATGTTTTTAGGATTTGGATTGATGGTATTTCAAAGTAATACAAAATGAATAAAAAGCTAGATATGAAAAATATATTAATAGTACTCGGGATAGTTCTGGGTATTGCAGTCTTTGCTGCAGGCTCCGGGTTTTTCAGACATGCAAAACCTAAAGTAGTAATAAAAGAAAAAGAAAATCAGGAAATTATGGATAATAAAAATGTCAGAGAAGTTTATTTTGCAGGAGGGTGTTTTTGGGGTACAGAACATTTCTTCCAACAGATTCGTGGGGTAGTAGGAACGGAAGTAGGATATGCCAACGGTAATACCCAAAATCCTACCTATGAAGAAGTAGTAAGTCACACCACAGGTTTTGCAGAAACGGTAAAAGTGAAATATGATCCTGAACAAGTAGATCTGAAATTGCTGATTGATCTGTATTTCAAGACAATTGATCCTACAAGTATAGACAAACAGGGAAATGACAGGGGGAACCAATACAGAACCGGGATTTATTTTACCAATAAAGAAGATGAAGCCGTGATCAAAGGAGAAGTTCAGAAACTGGCAAAAAACTATAGTAAACCGGTAGTGGTGGAGACCATTCCTTTGAAAAACTTCTATAGAGCAGAGGACTATCACCAGGATTATCTGGATAAAAATCCGGGAGGCTATTGTCATATTGAGCCCGGTCTTTTTGAAATGGCCAAAAAAGCAAACCCGCTTCCTAAAACAACCTATCAGAAACAGGATAAAAATATTTTAAAAGAAAAACTTACCGCAGAACAGTACAACGTTACCCAGGAAAATGGTACGGAAAGACCTTTCCAGAATGAATACTGGAATGAAACCCGCGAAGGAATCTATGTAGATATTACAACAGGAGAACCTTTGTTTGTTTCAACGGATAAATTCGAATCAGGTTGTGGATGGCCAAGCTTTTCAAAACCTATTACCAAAAGCCTGATTGAAGAAAAACTGGACCGTTCTCACGGTATGGACAGGGTGGAGGTAAGAAGCAAAACAGGAGATGCCCACCTTGGACATGTTTTTACAGATGGTCCGCAGGACAAAGGAGGACTCCGCTATTGTATCAACAGTGCTTCACTGAAATTTATTCCAAAAGCGGAAATGGAAAAAAAAGGATACGGAAAATACCTTCCGTTGCTAGATAAAAAGTAAGATGAAATAAAGGCTGCCAACAGGCAGTCTTTTTTTGATAATACTTCAAAAACTTAAACCAAAAAAAAGTGATCCGGAACGAATCACTTTAAAAACAATTTTAGTAATGGTTTATGAAAAGTTTACCAATCTCTTTTTTTCAGAATCCAATACGATCCGAAAATGAAAACAGCACTCCAGACCAGACAGGCGATAAGGCTTTCTGCAGGGTAATGGAATTCATATTTTACCCCCATCATTTTAGCCATATTTAATCGCATCATCGGATTAGGAATAAGGCTGGACATACTTTCCAACGGTAAAAGATGGGTTATAAAAAAATCATGTTGCAGCACCTCGTTTCTTTGTGGGCCCTGCATTCCTTTTACTTTATAAAAAACTTCTAAAGCCGTTAAAATGCTTTCCACAATCCAGAAAACAAAAAAAGCAAGGAATACAAAAATTGATTTTCTCAGCAAAACGGAAAGAAACAGTAGAAAACAAAAGAAAGTAAACAGTTTAACAAAGTAATTTCCAATGAAAAAAATCTCTCCGAAAACTTTAGCAGATTCTGTCGTTTTTGAATATTGATATCCCAGAAACATTGTAATCCCAAATACAATGAGAGTAGAGGTAATGGTAAAAATACTGATAGTCAATAATTTTGAAGTAATGAATTCTTTCCGGCTTAATCCGTCAATAGTATTCTGCTTAAACATCCGGTTGCTGAATTCCTGTGAAATGGAGAATACAATAATCAATCCCAGGAAAATTTTCAATAAAGCTACAATCCATGTGGTAAAGTTCCATATTTCAGGAAAATTATAGATGCCTTCCTCTTTTAAATTAACGGTGCCGCCAAAAAGGTCAAAATCTACCAATCCAATAAAAAGCAAGGCAATAAGAATAGCAAAATAAAGGATGCTAAAAACTTTGAATGGCTTATAGTTCAGGTTTTTATAGTACTCCAGTTTTAGTAATTTGATCATGATTAATTTGTGTTTTTTACAAGTTCAAGGAATTGAGATTCAAGAGACAGTTTTTTCCTGGTTAAATGGGATAGGAAAATTCCCTTTTCAACCAGCTTTTGATTCAATGCAGATGCCGAAATTGAAGCGTCATCACGGATCTGTGCCTTGATAAGATCCCCATCCTGTTTGATGGAAGTGAACCATTGAAATTCGTTCAGTATGTTTAAAAGCAAGGTGTTATTGTCTGCCTTAAGCTCAAAATATCCATTATTGGAAGTCATCTCATCCACTCTTCCACAATAGATGGAATTTCCTTCCTTTAGCACAATAACATGACTGCATATTTTTTCAATTTCATCCAGAAGATGACTGGCAATAATGATCGTAATACCTTGTTTTGCAATATTGTTAATGATCTCCCTGATCTGAATAATGCCTTCCGGATCCAGGCCGTTTGTGGGTTCATCCAGAATCAGAACTTCCGGATTGTTCAGCATAGCCGAAGCAATGGCAAGGCGCTGCTTCATTCCCAGGGAATATGTTCTAAAAGGATCTTTTCGCCTTTCAAATAAATTGACCGTTTGTAAAACCTCTTCAATTCTTGAATACGGCGTCCCCTTAATTTCAGCAACAATTTTAAGGTTGGTTTCAGCACTCAGGTATGGATAAAAATTGGGTTGCTCGATAATGGCTCCAATTTTCTTTAAAGTTTCGGAATCTGTTCCTTTTCTGCCAAACCAATACCAGTCTCCACTTGTAGGATTAATGGTGGAAAGAAGCATTCCGAACGTTGTTGATTTTCCGCTTCCGTTGGGGCCCAGGAGCCCATATACATTACCTTTTTCGACATCAAAAGAAATGTTGTTAACAACCACTCTCTTGAATTTTTTCGTCAGATTCTTTACGGATAAAATTTTTTCCATGTAATTTGTTTTACATAGTAGTAGTCTATATGAATTATAAAATGTTACACAATTATCATAAATCAATTTACTTTTAGTAGTAAATACATTAAATTTGATTGAATTAATGAAGACTTTATGAAATTAATTGAACTTGCAGAAGAATTACAGGTTACCGCAGAAGCCATTAAACAATTTATACAGGATTTTGACCTTGAACTGGTGGATTGTATCAGCACTAACTTTGAAGTAAAAGGAGATTTTGAAAAATTTGCTCGTGAAAATGTAGATTTTTTAAGGTTGTATGAAAAAGACCTGGATAAAAACAAAACAGTGGAACAGATTGCTGAGGTGATTAATCAGCCCAAAGATAAGATTGAAAAAGCCATAAAGGATCACACCCCGAATATTTTTGACAATGGACTTTTTAAATCTTCCATTTCAAGCTATGGAATTGATAATAAATTGGGCGGAAACTATCAGTTTGTCTACGATTATTTCGGGCATAAAACCAGTTTGCAGAAAAGAGATTTTATAGGTTACCGGGACTTATTTTTTTACATATCCTCAGTTTTGGAGCCTTTCCTTAATCCACAGCAGATAAAAGACTGGGGGATCAACAGACCTGCCGGAATTATTGTATATGGGCCACCGGGAAGCGGTAAAATTTTCTGGGCTAATAAAATTGCTGAAATTATAGGCTACCAGTTTAAAGAAGTTAAAAAACATTATCTGGGAACTTCCCTGGTTGACGGTAATGAAGTCAACTTCAACGATTTTCTGGTTTCGATGATGAGTGAAAATAAAATGCTGCTTTTCCTTGATGATTTTGATGAAATTATGATGCAGAGAAAAGCTGAAACGGATATAGCATCCTGTAACCTTGAAGCGCAGGAACTGATCCTTCATTATATAGGGAAATTTGAAAAAGAAGGAGTTCTTATGGTGGGTTCTGCCAATTCTGTTTCGGAAATTGATGAAGAAGTGCTGGCACCGGGTAGGTTTGATGTGATGATTCCTATATTTCCTCCTAATGCCGGAGAACGTTCTGAAATTATTTTATATGCCATGACAAAAGGACTTGAAGAAGACTCTTTACTGTATAAAATACTCAAAAACAATAAGGCGGATAAAGTTCCCTTCTGGCATGATGTATCTTCCAAAATGAAAGCTTTTAGCAATACTATGCTGATCGATTTTACACAAAGTCTGAAAAAAAAGGATTAAAAACCTTTACCAGAGAACCAGGAATGAAAAACTTAAGATTGATCAGAATCTGCTCAATGCCGCATTAAGAGATGCTGCAGGAAAACTCACAGAGGAATATCTTGATCAGGTAGCGCGTTTTCTGGCAGACGTTATTATCAATAATCTGGATGAATTCCGGTTTAGAATCCAGGCCTTGAGAAATGAGCTGGAAACCTATAAAGTGGTGGAAAAACCGCAAAGAGCGATTGGGTTCCAGCACAATGGAGAAGAAGACAAAGGATAAGTTTCAGGCTGGGAGTTTGAAAAATAAAGAGCTGGGAAGAGATAGAATATAAAATTACTAATTGACGGAGTTCGAAAATTAAATATAAAAAGCCGGAAGTTACTTTCAGTTTAATTTTATTTGAAGTTATATCCCGGCTCTAACTCCTCATTCAATCTCTTTCTACTCTCAAAGAATTCCTTATTTTTGCAAAAAGAAAAAATTCGTGATTAACAGCGATCAGATAAAAGAAATTCAATCCAGGATTGAAGATTTACACAGATACCTTCAGATTGAAAAAAAGAAAATAGAAATTGCCAATGATGATGAAAAAACGGCAGCCCCTGAGTTCTGGGATAACCCTAAAGCAGCTGAAGCATTTTTAAAACAGCTCCGCTCCAAGAAAAAATGGGTGGAAAGCTATGATGAAATTCAGGCACAGTTTGAAGATTTGCAGGTTCTAGCCGATTTTGCCAAAGAAGATCCCGATTCTGAAAAAGAATTGGACGAAACCTTTCCGTTATTGGTAGAAAAAATAGAAGACCTGGAGTTTAAAAATATGCTTTCCAATGAAGGGGATGAGCTTTCTGCCGTACTTCAGATCACTGCCGGGGCCGGAGGAACGGAAAGCTGTGACTGGGCTTCTATGCTGATGAGAATGTATACCATGTGGGCAGAAAAACAAGGCTATAAAATCCGTGAACTGAACTTCCAGGAAGGGGATGTGGCAGGAGTAAAAACCGTTACCCTGGAGATTGAAGGAGAATATGCTTTCGGATACCTGAAAGGAGAAAACGGAGTACACCGGTTGGTAAGGATTTCACCGTTTGACAGCAATGCAAAACGCCACACAAGCTTTGTTTCCGTATATGTTTATCCATTGGTAGATGATACCATAGAGATCAACATTAACCCGGCTGATATCAGCTTTGAAACAATGAGAGCTTCGGGAGCCGGAGGACAGAACGTAAACAAAGTGGAAACTGCTGTACGTCTTCGCCACGCACCTACAGGAATTATTATTGAAAACTCGGAATCCCGCTCACAGCTCCAGAATAAAGAAAAGGCCATGCAGCTCCTTCGTTCAAGATTATACGAAATGGAACTGGAAGAGCGGATGAAAGCCAGAAATGAAATCGAAGCCAATAAAATGAAAATCGAATGGGGCAGCCAGATCAGGAATTACGTAATGCATCCTTATAAATTGGTAAAAGATGTACGCTCAGGCCATGAAACATCAGATGTGGATGCTGTAATGAATGGTAATATCACTCCATTTTTAAAAGCATTCCTAATGGCTGATGGAACGGCCGTTTCCGATGATGACCTGAACCTATAAATATCATGCCTGATTTTAGTTAAAATCTTATAATTAATTTTTGTTTCAGACATTTTAGACTTATTTTTGTTGTACATCGATATATATGGAAGATTTCAATAGCTGGAAGGATTTATTAAACCCGGAGTTTTATATTAAAATGGGAGGGTTTTGGCTTATTTTATTTATAGTTTTTGCTGAAACAGGTCTTTTTGTAGGATTTTTTCTACCTGGAGACTCTTTATTGTTTGTTTCGGGAATTTATGCCGTTGAAATCATCAAAGAGACTTTTGGCTCCACAGGGAGCGATTTTTTGGATACAACCCTTTTAGCATCAGGAGTAGCAATTGCAGCTATTATAGGAAATGAAGTAGGATATTATTTTGGAAGAAAAACGGGTCCTGCTTTGTATAAAAGACCGGATTCTATGCTCTTTAAGAAAAAGTACCTGTACCAGGCGCATGATTTTTTTGAAAAACATGGTGCGCTGGCAATCATTATGGCAAGATTTTTACCGGTGGTAAGAACATTTACTCCCATAGTTGCGGGTATTGTAAAAATGGATAAAAAAGAATTTTTGAGAGACAATGTCATTGGAGCAGTCCTATGGTCTTTTATTTTGATCTTCGCAGGCCACTACCTGGACAAATTATTTATGGAACAGTTTGGTGTCAATCTTAAAGAAAAGCTGGAGTATATCATCATTGTTATTGTATTGATTACAACACTTCCGGTGATTATCAAATTTATGTTCGGTAAAAAGGATGATTTATCCAAATACGAAAACAAAGATTTTGAATAAAAGTTATATAAAATATATAGATAGCCTGCTTAAAGCGGGCTATTTTTTTATCCATTCCAGAATATTCGGATAGATAATGCTGTCTCTTTTTCTTTTATTGAAGAGCCTTGGAACATGGCCCGTTCTTTCCATAAAGACAAACTTATGCGGTACATTCAGTCGGGTAAGCGCAGAATCCATGGCAATTCCCTGATGCTGGCTCACCAAAATATCCTGATTTCCCTGGAATAAAAGGGTAGGAACATCAGTAATATTGGCGATAGGACTGGCTTCTTTAAAAGCTTCGGAAATCTTTTTACGGTCAAATGGAATTCCCACCATTTTCTGAATGGTAGGTGATGTATATCTGGAGTAAAAGGAATTTAAGTAGTCAGGACTGTAAAAATCTGTAGGCCCGCTTAACGAAATGATTTTCTTAATCTGGTCAGGATGTTGATATCCATATAACAGCGCCAGATGTCCTCCGGCACTTTCGCCAAGGATAATATAATTATTGGGGAGAAGCTCTGCCTTTTCGGTTAAAGAATTAAACTGCTCAATAGCCAGGGCTATATCGTCAAGCTGCTCTTTATAGGTTATTTTCTTTTTCCTGGATACCAATCTGTAGTTCATGTTAATGCTCGGAATATTATTCTTGAAAAGCATTTTCTGAATCTGGATCATGTGTTCTTTTTTCCCCAATGTCCATGCACCTCCATGCACGATGAGAAGGACAGGTGAATCTGACGGGTAATTCTTAGGGAGAAAAATATCCATTTTCTGCCTTTTATGCTTACCGTATTTCAAATTATAAATTTTCTGCTGACCTTCCGGGCCTACCCAGACTCTGAATTTCGTATTGCAGGATTGCAACAGGAAACCGATGAATCCCATAGCGAAAAAATGATACCTGAGAATGAGTCTTTTCATTAATTAAATATACTGAAATTCGATTGATTATGGATCAGATTTTCTCCTTTTTTGAAAACAAAAGAGATTTCAGCATCATCATCCTGCAGTAAAAATAGGCCCTCTTTTCAGCCTGCATTTTTACCTTAGAACGGTTATCATTCCGGATAACATAAAAATATCCTAAAGCAAATACATGATTGGTGCCACGTAATATCAGGTCAAATCAGTAAAAAGAAGTAGGCTTTTGCTCATATCCACATACTGCGTCGAAAATATTTTAAATTAATAGCCGGAAATAAATAAAAATAGATTTTAATATTTATTTTTGCTGAACTTAACAGAGATTAAAAAAATATTAAAATATGGCATCAGGCTTTTTTGCAATTTTAGATGATATTGCAGCATTGATGGATGATGTTGCCGTTACCAGTAAAATAGCAACACAGAAAACGGCAGGAATATTAGGTGATGATTTAGCGGTAAATGCAGAGAAAGCTACGGGCTTTCTTTCTTCCAGAGAGATTCCGGTTTTATGGGCTATTACGAAAGGATCATTTATCAATAAGCTGATTATTCTTCCTATTGCTTTCCTGTTGAACTGGCTTTACAAACCGGCTATTGAAATAATCCTTATTTTGGGAGGAATATATCTGGCTTTTGAAGGAGTGGAAAAAATCATTGAATTTCTATTTCATCGTTCCAAAAAAGGACATGAGGTTATAGAAGAAAGTAAAATAGAAGAGAACTCGGAAGTATCCGAGAAAGCCAAAATCAATTCTGCTATCAGAACAGATTTTATTCTTTCTATTGAAATTGTGATTATTGCTTTGGGAACGGTAATTCAAGAGAATCATCCGCTATTAACCCAGATTCTTACGGTAACTTTCGTGTCATTTATAGCTACTGTAGGGGTATATGGAATTGTAGCCCTTATTGTAAGAATGGATGATGCTGGTTTTAGCCTAATCAGAAAAAGTCATGATAAAGGTTTCTTTTCAAAACTGGGCCATTTACTGGTAAAAGCATTACCTGTAATTATTAAATTATTGGGAATTGTAGGAACCATTGCCCTTATCCTGGTTTCAGGAGGTATTTTTTCACACAATATTCATTATCTGCATGATTCGCTTCCAACCTGGCCATCAATGCTTAAAGAATTTACTTTCGGAATTATAGGCGGACTGGCTGCAGTAGCTGTTTTTACCGTTGGGAAGGCAGTATATTCATTAGCTACGAAGAAATAGAATTTTACATCGAAATAAAAAAAACATCCTGTACTCAGAAAAAGTACAGGATATTTTTTTATAACCTTTAAATAAAAAGAGACCCTAAGGCCTCTATATTAGTTGAATAAATCTTTCACTTTATCAAAAAAAGTTTTTTCCTTGCCTGAAGGTTCTGCAACCATTTCCCCGCTGGACATCTGCTTTTCAAAGAAATCTTTCTGTTCCTTCGTAAGCTTTTGTGGAGTCCATACATTAATGTGGATAAACATATCTCCTTTTCCGTAACTGTCGATGCTCGGCAGCCCTTTTCCGGCAAGCCTTAAAATCTTTCCGGATTGTGTTCCCGGGTCAACGGTGATTTTTACTTTTCCACCTACGGTAGGAACCTCTTTTTTAGTTCCTAATGCTGCTTCAGCAAAAGATACGTATAATTCCTGGTGAAGATTGTCGCCTTCTCTTTTGATGGTTGGATCTACTTCTTCTTCAATGATAACCAATAAGTCACCCGGAGTTCCACCAAATGGAGCATCATTTCCTTTTCCTCGCACGTTTAGCTGGATTCCGTCTCTGGCACCGGCAGGAATGTTAATGCTGATTTCTTCTTCATCTTTGATAAGACCCTGTGCATTGGCACCGGCAGGAATTTTATCAGCAACCTTTCCGATTCCCTGACAAGTACCACAGGTGGTTTGAGTCTGCATCTGGCCAAACATCGTGTTCATTACTTTAATCTGAACACCGGAACCGTTACAGGTAGGGCATGTTTTTGATGTGGCACCTTCCGCCATCTTCATTTTTTTTACTTTGATGGTCTTCTGGGTTCCGTTTACCATTTCCTCAAGGTTCAGCTTGATTCTGATTCTTAAATTAGAACCTTTCACCTGCTGACGGCCTCCGCCGCCTCCAAAGCCTCCGAAACCACCACCGAAAATATCCCCGAACTGGCTGAAAATGTCTTCCATATTCATTCCGCCTCCGAAGCCTCCGCCTCCGAAACCACCGTTTCCTCCCAATCCGGCATGACCGAACTGATCATATCTGGCGCGCTTCTGGTCGTCACTTAATACTTCATATGCTTCAGCAGCTTCTTTAAATTTTTCTTCAGCCTGTTTATCCCCGGGATTTTTATCCGGGTGATATTTAATGGCCATTTTTCGGTATGCTTTTTTTATTTCGTCGGCCGATGCAGACTTGCTGATCTCGAGGACCTCGTAATAATCTCTTTTTGACATGACTTTCTATTCTATAATCGATGATTGATAAATGATAAAAGATATTAAAATTCAAGTAATAAAGGATTATTATCCATCAATTATCACTCATCATTTATCATTTATAATACTAGTTTCCTGTTACTACCTTTGCAAAACGGATTACTTTATCATTTAAAGTGTATCCTGTTTCAATAACATCTACAATTTTACCTTTCAGATCTTCTGACGGAGCAGGGATCTGGGTAATGGCTTCGTGGAAGTCTACATTGAAATTATCTCCTGCCTTTACCTCCATGGTTTTCAACCCTTTTTCGCCAAGTTTATTTTTAAATTTCTGGTAGATTAACTCTACTCCCTGTAAGTCAGCCGGATTACCATTTTTAGCGATTTCCTTTAATGCTCTTTCAAAATCATCCAAAACACCCAGCATAGATACCATCATGTCCTGATTGGCATATTGGAAGAATTCCATTTTTTCTTTTGCCGTTCTTTTTTTTATAGTTTTCGAATTCGGCATATAATCTGATATAACGGTCCTTTTCTTCTGCCAAAAGGTCTTCTGCAGAAGGAGTATCTGTCACATTGTCCTCAGACGTTGTGGAGTTCTGAACTTTGTTTTCTTCCTGATTATTGATGCTTTCTTCGTTAATATCCTGATTTTCCATAATTCAATATTTATTTACACAATTGTTTGACAAAGAGTCTGCCAAATAAAAAAAATCAGGACATTAAGGCAGAAAAAGGAGGGAGGGTAGAATTGAAAATAAAAAGCTGAATGTAAATGTCAAGTGATTTTGTTACTACTGTGGTAATTTTCAGCTTTTCCATTATTTAGATCTCATTTATTGTTCCCCCGTTAATGTTTGGTATAGCAGATATACATTCAGAACAATGATGATCCCCGAAATGATCCAGGCACCTACTTTTAAAAATGGTTTGTTGACAAACTCTCCCATTTTAGCTTTATCATTGGTAAACATTACCAAAGGGACTACCGCAAAACTTAATTGCATGGATAAAATCACCTGGCTCAGCACCAATAAATCAGTTGTTCCCTGTTCTCCATAAAGAATAGCCACGATAAGGGCCGGAATAACGGCAATAAGTCTGGTAATGAGCCTTCTCAACCAAGGTTTTAACCGGATATTTAAGAATCCTTCCATTACGATTTGCCCGGCAAGCGTCCCGGTAAGCGTTGAATTTTGCCCTGATGCCAGTAATGCAATAGCAAATGCAATACTTGCCATTGAAGCTCCTAAAATAGGAGTTAACATTTTATAGGCGTCATGAATATCTGCAACATGCTCATTACCGGTGGTATGGAACGTAGCAGCAGCCAGGATAAGAATGGCTCCATTGATGAAAAAAGCAAGCATCAGAGATACCGTACTGTCTAAAGTAGCAAATTTTATAGCTTCTTTTTTTCCCTCCGTGTCACGAGTATAATCACGGGTTTGGATAATACTGCTGTGAAGGTACAGGTTATGAGGCATAACGGTTGCCCCCAATATTCCGATGGCTATATAAAGCATGGCCGGATTCTGAATAATTTCTTTCTGAGGAACTAATCCCCCCAGAATTTCAGTAAAAGCAGGCTGGGAAATAATAATTTCATAAATAAAGCATGCGAGAATAACGAAAATAAGTCCGCCTACAATGCTTTCAATCCAGCGGAAGCCTTTGGCCTGAAGCAAAAGAATAATCAGTACATCTATGGTGGTGATGACAATACCCCAGGTGAGCGGTATATGAAATAACAGATTGAGGGCAATTGCCGATCCTATTACCTCAGCGAGATCACAGGCAGCAATGGCTATTTCACAGAATACCCAAAGGATAAAATTGGTTGCAGGACTAAAATGGTCCCTACAGGCTTGTGCCAGGTCCCTTTCAGTAGCTACTCCCAATTTCAGGGATAAATGCTGAAGAACCATGGCGAAAATATTGGAAATAAGAATTACCGAAAGCAAAGTATATCCAAACTGTGCTCCGCCGGCAATATCGGTTGCCCAGTTCCCCGGATCCATATAGCCGACAGCAATCATTAATCCGGGGCCCGTAAAAGCCAGATACTTTCTCCAGAAAGAACCTTTTTTAGGTACTTTTATTGAAGAATAAACTTCCGGTAATGAATGGGCTGTTTTATCTTTTCGCCAGGCGCTCTTTAATTTTAAATTCATGAATGTTAGAAATGACTAACAAATTTAATTAAATAAATGTAAACAAAAAAATTAAGGGATAAAAAAATCCCAGAAATCACTTTCCGGGATCTAATTTATTCAGTCTAAGATTATTTTGCAAATCTTACTGCCATTTTTCTGTCAGAAGCTCTTTCAGCATCAGAAGCTTTTGCATCTACTTTAGCAAATTTACTTCCGTATCCTTCAGCCTCAAGCACCTGAGCGCCTACTCCGGCTTTTACTAAAGCAGCTTTGATGTATTCAGCTCTTTCCTTGGAAAGTTTAACATTAGCAGCCTCGTTACCTGTTTTATCTGTATAGCCTCCGATTTTGATTTTTGCATCAGGGAAAGCTTTTAAAATAGCTACCAGGTTATCCAATTGTCCCTGAGAACCTGCTTCCAGTTCTGTAGCGCTTCCCATTTTGAAATTAACATGGTCAAAGTCATACCATTTATCTTTCAGGGCAGCATCATCAGCGGCGTTTTTTGTATCCGTCAGATTTCAGGAATGCAATCATCTGATCTTCCATTCCTCCTTTGTACCCTTTTAGAGTTACTCCGTTAAGATCAATATTTTCATCAGTTCTGGCCGGTGCGGTAGTCGGAGCAGTAGTATCTGTCGATGTCTGAACGGTAGCCGTGTCTGTAGCCATCCCTGTTGAGTCAGCTGATGTAGTGGTAGTAGTGGTATTTTGTTTTTTGTCGCACTGCTTCCATAAGAAATAGGCAGCTGCAATCAATAATAAAAGCGGAAGCAACCATTTCCAGATTGAACCTCCGCCTTGATTATTGTTATTATTATTAAATTGTTCTCTTATTTCTCTGGCTCCTTCAGAAACATTTTCCCTGGCTGTAGCTACACCTTCGGCAAGATTATCTTTAGCCGTGGATGCTACTGAAGAAACGTTTTCCTTAGCCTGTCCAAACCAATTCTCAGCTCCTAAACCAAAAGAAGCTAAAGAAAGACCTGCCGGCAATAACGAAGAGACAATGCCTTTTTGGTCATTCAGTAGACTGGAAATACCTGATGGGCCGAGATTATTATCTGCAGCGTATTTTCCGATAGTGCCTACCGTAGCTCCGGTCACCAGATTTAACAAAGAACCTGCAGAATTATTGCTGATTCCTGAAAAAGTGGCAATGGAGTTCACTAATCCGCCTATCTTGTCTCCAAAAATTGAAGATAATAAAGTGGTGATAATAGGGCTATTGTAAGTTCCTCCTAATAAATTCCCCAAAATCCCGCTTGAAGAGGCTTTCGTGATAGCATCCAAAACGCCAGGATTGTCTGCGTTATTGGCTAATCCACCTACTACTGCAGGCAATAAGCCGCCAATTGCTTTAGAAATACCAGATTCGCTTTCTCCAAATTGTGATGCAGCTTGTGTTACTAAAGCGGGACCTAATTGTCCTTTAATTAAATCAATGACATTTAAAGACATAATAATAAATTTTTTTAGATTAATGTTGTGATAAATTTAAACAAAAATCTGTCAAAATGCCACTTTTTTTTGAATATTTCTTTAAAATTTAACGAAGTTTTTTTAAATCGTTAAAAAATTTTAATACGCTTTTGCGAATAACACACGTCTCTTAGAAGGTTTTCCGGAGATCAGTGAAATACCTTCTTCCACATCATCATCCAAAGGAATACATCTGATCGTTGCCTTAGTTTCTTCTTTGATCTGTTCTTCCTCTTCAGCCGTACCATCCCAGTGAGCATAAATAAAGCCTCCTTTTTCTTCCAGAACTTTTTTAAACTCCTCATAGCTGTCAACTTTTGTAATGTTGTCTTTCCTGAAGTTTAAGGCCTTGTTATAAATGTCTTTCTGGATAGTTTGCAGTAATTCTTCAATATATACATCTATCCCCTCAATAGAACGAACTTCTTTGGTAAGATTATCTCTTCTCGCAATTTCTACAGATTTGTTCTCGAGGTCTCTTGGTCCCATTGCGATTCTTACAGGCACTCCTTTCAACTCGTATTCAGCGAATTTCCAGCCTGGTTTGTTCTGGGTATCGTTATCAAATTTCACAGAAATTCCTTTCGCTCTTAATTTAGCCTGGATTTCCAGTGCAACTTCACTGATTTGTTCCAGTTGTTCTTCCCCTTTGAAAATAGGAACAATCACCACCTGGATCGGCGCTAAAGTTGGAGGCAATACCAATCCGAAATCATCAGAATGCGTCATAATCAATGCTCCCATCAATCGGGTAGAAGTCCCCCATGAAGTAGCCCAGGCATATTCTATTTTTCCTTCTTTATTGGTGAATTTTACGTCAAACGCTTTTGCGAAATTCTGCCCCAGGAAATGGGATGTTCCTGCCTGTAAAGCTTTTCCATCCTGCATTAATGCTTCAATACAATAGGTTTCATCAGCACCGGCAAACCTTTCAGAAGGTGTTTTAAGACCCTGGATAACAGGGATTGCCATAAAGTTTTCAGCAAAATCAGCATATACTTTGTTCATTTTTTCAGCTTCTTCCACAGCTTCTTCTCTTGTAGCGTGTGCCGTATGTCCTTCCTGCCATAAGAATTCTGCTGTCCTTAGGAACAGACGGGTTCTCATTTCCCAACGTACTACGTTCGCCCATTGGTTGATCAATATAGGTAAATCTCTATAGGATTGAATCCAGTTTTTATAAGTATTCCAGATGATTGCTTCAGAGGTAGGTCTTACAATAAGCTCTTCCTCAAGCTTTGCTTCAGGGTCTACAATCAGTTTTGAAGGATTGTCAGGATCGGTTTTTAATCTGTAGTGGGTAACTACAGCACATTCTTTCGCAAAACCTTCTGCATTTTTTTTCCTCAGCCTCAAATAAGCTCTTGGGCACAAAAAAGTGGGAAGTATGCATTCACGTGACCTGTTTCCTTGAATTTTTTATCCATTTCATCACGCATTTTTTCCCAGATTGCATAGCCATACGGTTTGATTACCATGCATCCACGTACTCCTGAATTTTCAGCTAAATCAGCTTTTACCACCAGCTCATTATACCATTTGCTGTAATCTTCGCTTCTTGAGGTTAATTTTGCCATTATCTTTTAAAATTTTTTTAACTTTTGGACGTTATTGTTATCTAAAAATAAAAATCTATTTTTGATAGATTTTTTTTTACCTGTATTTGGTACATTTTTGGTACAGATTGCAAATATAATTTAAATTAAAAATTTTTACGTTATCATGAAAAGAAATATACATAAAAATTTGCTTGGTCTGCTAAGATCCAAAGGGATTCTGGCTGTATCAGGCGGATTATTGCTTATGTCTTGTGGTGCTCAGATGGGAGGGTATAGCGAGACAGACGGGGTGTACTATGACCCTAACAAGGATACGCTGCCTGAAGGAGTGATCATCAATGATGGCGGAAACAGAGTAGGAGAATACTATGACTATTATCAGGATTCTAATGTGATTCAAAATGCACAGATAAACTCGAGAGAACAGCAAAATAAATATAATGACTGGAGTGGTACTAATTGGAATACGAACGCAACGGATTCTGATTGGGGGCTTTATGCAGGATCCCAAACCAATTATTACGATAATTCCTGGGGCTGGGGATATCCTTGGGGCTGGTACGGAGGATATAGTCCTTACTGGGGCTGGAACCGCGGCTGGGGCTGGGGTCTTGGACTGTCCTGGGGTTGGGGCGGATCATTCGGCTGGGGGCTGGGGAGGCTCTTTTGGCTGGGGTAATCCCTATTGGGGTGGCTACTGGGGTGGTTACTATGATCCTACTGGGGCGGTTACTATGGGTACCCGTACTGGGGAGGTGGTTACTGGGGTAACGGTTACAGAACTACCTACAGAAGAAGTGGTGCCAGCGGAGGCTTTGTTGGAAGTCCGGGGATAGGAAGCGCTGTATACAGAACAAACACAGCAAATACCGGTTCAGGGTTCAGAGACCATTCAGGAGGATTTAGAAACGGAAGTTCAGGAGGTTTCAGAGATGGAAACTCAGGAGGTTTCAGAAACGGTAATTCAAATGGCGGTTTCAGACAGGGGAATTCCGGTGGATTCAGAAATGGAAATTCTGGTGGATTCAGAGATGGTAATTCCGGAGGTTTCCGAAGTGGTAATTCTGGTGGATTCCGTAATTCTGTTCCGCAAACAAGACCTAACTATAATTATCAGCAACCATCCCAACCGCGATATAATAACGGAGGTTTCAGAGATGGTAATTCCGGAGGCTTCAGATCAAGCGGAGGTTTCAATTCCGGCGGCGGTGGAGGCTTTAGAGGCGGCTCCGGCGGTGGAGGCGGTATGAGATCCGGTGGCAGCGGTGGCTTCAGATAATTTTCAACTCAATAAACTATAAAAAAATAATGTTAAAAAAATCTTTAGTATTAATGAGTGTTTCTGCTGCATTTTTTGCGCAGGCACAGGATGTATCTGTGATAAGAAATACTGTTGATGTTTACTCAGGTTCTCCTATGGTGGGTTCTGCAAAGTTTAATGCAATGGCAGGTGCCAATGGTGCTTTAGGAGGTGATGCCAATTCTTTACTTACCAACCCTGCAGGGTTAGGAGTTGCTATTTCAGGGGAGATTTCGGGAACTTTATCTGTTATGGGAAATAAGAACAGCAGCTCTTGGGCTGGTACCACAGTAGATTATAATAAAACGAAAACCGATCTTGGAAACGTAGGGGGAATAATTGCTTTTCCTCTAATGACGGAGACTGCCTGGAAATTTATTAACATTGGTATCAATTACTCTAATCAGTCTCTTGATAATTATATAGAGTCAGGAGGAAATAATAACCTGATTTATGATTTTGATACGAATAAAAGTTCCTCTTTTGCAGGACATGCCTATAACAGATATGGACATCTATCAAAAATGAGCTTTGGTGTAGGTGCCAATTACAATCATAGTTTCTATGTAGGGGCAGGTCTGAACTTTTTCAGTGCTTCTATTGATCAGTATGATACTGCTGCTTTTCAGTCTCTTCAGAACAATTCTTTAGAGTATTTCAGTAAGCAGAATACACCTTATTTTGAAAGATCCTCAGGTTTTTCAGCTTCATTAGGGGTAATCGGGAAACTAAGTCCTAACTTCAGGTTGGGAGCATCTCTTGAAACTCCGACATTCTGGACTATAGACAGGGATTATACTTTTTATAATGATTCAAGCTTAGGAGATGGGGTAGCTTATGAAGGAAGAAAATTTACTTCACCGCTTAAAGCAACAGTAAGTGCTGCATTTGTAGCCAGCAAAAACTTCTCATTGAACGTAGATTATACATTAGGACTTACAAAACCTGACTATAAAGTATATGGACCGGCTGAAAGAGAATTGAATGACTTCTTTAAAGAGAATTATAAAAACCTTTCAGAAGTGAGGGTAGGTGCTGAATACAGAATACAGCAGTTTAGACTGAGAGGCGGTTATTCTTATGTTTCCAGTCCTTTTGATGCTCTTACAATCAACAGATATAATGATGCGGGAACTACGGGAGACCAGTCTTACAGCAATCTTATGCTGAATAACAGAAACCTGGTTTCGTTCGGTATTGGCTATGACTTTAAGTCATTCTATATTGATGCTTCATACCAGAACATTACTTCCAAATATAGTAATCCTTTTATGAGAGGAGTTCTCAACAATCAGATAGACTCTGCATATTACTCGGATAATAATATTGTACAAAGTGACGCATATGCTGTTTCTGATGTAAAGAATAACCGAAATAATTTCTTCCTTACCTTAGGATGGAAATTCTAATTTCGGTATAAATAATATCTATACAATAAAAGCTCCGTTAATTCCGGAGCTTTTATTGTATTTTAATGGTGATGGAAGAGATGCATTATTAATGCCAGCGAAACTCCAAGGACCACCAATCCGATTTTAATCCAGTCAATATTATGGTTTTTATTGCTTTCAAAAATAATAACTGATGAAATGTGGAGAAAGATTCCTCCTACAATAGCCAGAAAATAAGGCTGAAGATCCGGATTGAAATAATTCCCCAGCAGCATTCCCATCGGCGATGCTAAGGCAAAAAGAGCTATAATCAGCAAGGAAGGGTATGAGGAGCTTTTGGAGTCCTTTTTTCCATTGAACAAAAATGCTCCTAAAATAAATGAAATAGGAAGGTTGTGAAATACAATTCCTAAAAGATAAGGGGATATCTCATGTTCCTCATTGGCAAGAGGGATTCCTTCGATAAAAGCATGAATAAACAACCCTATCATTAATGCTACCGGAAGGACATTGTGATCATTATGATGATGAAAGTGACCATGTTCAAAACCTTTGGTCAGGGCTTCCAGGATCATCTGCAAAAGAACACCGGCAATGACAAATACTCCAAGGCTGCTGCTTTCTGAAGCAGTGTAGACTTGCGGGAAAACTTCGTTCAGACATATTGTAATCAAAAAACCGGCACTTAAAATCAAAAGATTTTTGGCCAGTTTTTCCTTTTTACCAAAGTGTTTTCCCAGGAATACTCCTGCGAGTACACTTAAAATCAGTAAAAGTACTGTTATCATTATTTTTTCTTAAATAAATTGATACACCGTGGAGAGTTTTCCTTATTAAATTCATTCAGCTGATAATCTCCCCATATTTTTATTCTTTCAAAACCATATTCAGAAGCATATGCATGGATTTCTTCCAGCGTGTGGAGTTTTACTCTTTCAAAGAAATGAAAAGGTTTGCCGTCTGCTTCAAAGCGAATATCTTTGATAACATGCCTCCCTTCAATTTTTTTCAAAATCTTAAAGTCAATATTCCCACGGGTGATTACCGTTTCAGGAACCAATGTCTTTCTCACATATTCTTCATTCAGATAATCCAGTACAAAATACCCGCCGGGTTTTAAGACATTATAAACGGATTGAAAAACTTTTTTATCATCATCTTCGCTGTCAAAATATCCGAAACTTGTAAATAAATTGAAAACAGCATCCATGGGATCTGCATCAATCGGGTTTCTCATATCATGAACTTCAAAAATCAGGGTCTGATTTTCAAATTGTTTATCAGACTCAATACTGTGTCTTGAAAGGTCTAATCCAAGCACATCGTAGCCTAATTTGTTAAGAAAAACAGAGTGTCTCCCTTTACCACAGGCTAGATCTATGATTTTAGACTGAGGCGGAAGCTGAAGCTCTGCAGTAAGCTTTGTGATGAAGTTTTCGGCTTCAGTATAGTCTCTGTTGCTATATAAAAGATGATAATAAGGGGTATCAAACCAAGATTCAAACCATTCCATAATGCAAAAATAACTAAATTTGTGCGGTTAAAAGCAAAGTATTTTACAACATTAAGAGATTGAAAAATTCAATTGGTCAATGCGTTGAATAGCTAATCTTTTAATTATTACTATTTTAAATCTTTTAATTATCATTTATGGACACAGAAAATCTACAAATACAGATCAAAACATTCTTCGGCCTGGAGCAGATTCTTGCGGAAGAAATTAAAAAACTAGGCGGAAGAAAGGTAGAGATCAAAAACAGGGCGGTGAATTGTGAAGGGGATCTTGGTTTTCTTTATAAGATCAATTATTCTGCAAGGACAGCCTTGAAAATATTGGTGCCTATTCATGAATTTAAGGCGTTTAATCAGCATCAGTTTTACGACAGGTTATTCAGGTTTGAATGGGATGAATTTATGGATGTGGACCAGTCTTTTTCCATTGATGCTACTGTGAATTCTGAAACTTTCAAGCATTCACAGTTTGTAACTTTGAAAATGAAGGATGCCATTGTGGATTATTTTCAGGAAAAGTATAAAAGACGTCCTAATGTTGAAACGAGAAATCCGGATATGAAATTCCATCTTCATATAGACAGGGAGTTGGTTATGATTTCTTTGGATTCTTCGGGAGACCCTTTATTTAAGAGAGGGTATAGAAGAGAACAAGGGGAGGCACCGATTAACGAAGTTCTGGCAAGTGGAATGCTGCAGCTTGCAGGCTGGGATGGGAAAGGTAATTTCCTTGATCCGATGTGCGGTTCGGGAACATTACTGATTGAAGCAGCAATGATCGCTATGGATCTTCCGGCCCAGATTTTCAGAAAGAGATTCGGATTTCAGAACTGGAAAAACTATGACGCGGAATTATTCTCAAAAATTAAAGAGTTTAGAATCAACAGGGTACGGCAATTTGAAGGAAAGATTGTAGGGTATGATATTGATGCACGGATGCTGAATGCTGCCAGAATGAATGTAGAAGCTGCAGAAATGGAGGATGTCATTGAAATCAAAAAGCAGAATTTCTTTGATTCCAAAAAAGAACTTTTCCCGTTATTAATGGTATTCAACCCTCCATATGATGAGAGAATTGCCATCAATGATGATGACTTCTACAAAAAAATCGGAGATACTTTTAAAACAAATTATCCCAATACACTGGCATGGTTGATTTCGTCTGATCTGGAAGCTGTGAAAAAGATCGGTTTACGTCCTTCAAGAAAAATCAAGCTTTTCAACGGGAAACTGGAAACAAGATTTCTGCAATATGAAATGTATGAAGGAACGAAGAAAATACACAAATTGGAAGATAAATCTTAAGCATTTCAGTTCTTCTGTGATTACTTTGAGACTGCGTACAGGATCTTTATTTAAAAGTTAATTTCTATAAGAAGCTGTTAAACTGTTTGCGGGTTCTTCTGCGAATAAGTAATTTTGAAAAATTTTCAATTTGAAGCCTAGTATTTCCATTATTGTTGCTATTTACAACCGAAAAGATGAACTTTTCGAGTTGCTGACTTCCCTTACCCAACAGACTGATAAAGAGTTTGAAATTATTATCGTAGATGATGGTTCCCTGATTGATCTGAAGCCTACCATTCATCATTTTGAAGGAATCCTAGATATTCAGTATTTCAGAAAAGATAATTCAGGGCCGGGATTAACAAGGAATTACGGGGCAGCAAGAGCAGCTAATGAATGGCTGATTTTTGTAGACAGTGATGTAATTGTTGAGAAAGACTATATTGAAAATATTAAAAATGACATTTTAACGATTCCATGCGATGCATTCGGAGGTGCTGATAAGGCTCATAAAGGCTTTAATCTGATGCAGAAAGCCATCTCCTATTCTATGACATCGGTTTTTACAACAGGTGGCATCAGAGGAAGCAAGAAAGCTGTTTCAAAGTTTCAACCCAGAAGTTTCAATATGGGAGTGAAAAAGGCAGTTTTCGAAAAAGTGGGTGGTTTTTCCGAAATGCGGATAGGAGAGGATCCGGATTTATCTATGACGCTTTGGGAAAATGGCTTTACAACAGCTTTTTTTGATGACATTGCAGTCTATCATAAGCGTAGGGTAGATTTTGGAAAATTCTCCAGACAGGTGTATCAGTTTGGGTGCGCACGGCCTATTCTTAACCAGAGACATCCCAACTATGTAAAAATATCATTTGCTTTTCCTACATTGTTTATGTTAGGATATATTATGGGCTTTTTTGAATACTTTCTATTGCACAGGGGAATTATCCTTGCTTTTTACGGGCTTTACACCTTTCTGGTATTTTTTCATGCAATGTTACTGACTAAAAATATAAGCATTGCCGGGATGGCGGTAATTTCTACCTATATCCAGATGTTTTCCTATGGTTACGGGTTTTTAAAGTCGTGGATCCTTTTAAATGTTTTCAGAATGAAACCTGAAGAGGCTTTCCCTCATCATTACTATAAAAAAATAATAGAGTACCATATCCCTGCTTATTTTACTGATTGCACGGATTAGTGTTCAAACTCCAATATAAATATCAGTTCGGGATTGCAATAAAACAAAAAGGCTGCTCATATTAGAGGCAGCCTTACTTGTACAATAAATTTAAGATATAGAAATGTTTTCATGGTTGAGGACACCTACTTTCAGCATACATTCTTTCATTTTATGGTAGGTTCTTTTGATATCATGATCCAGACCGATGGAGAATCTGATTAATCCGTCAGAAATTCCTATAGCGGCACGCTCATCTTCAGGGATTTCAGAGGAAGTGGATTTTCCTGAGCATGAGAATAATGTTTTATAAAAACCGAGACTTACGGCCAGATAACCGAGATTGGCTTCCTGCATCAGCTCCATCAGCTCATTGGCTTTTTCGGTTGTTCCGGCATCCAGGGTCAGTAGCCCTCCATATCCGTATTCTTCATCAATCATGCTTTTCATTAGCTCATGATTCTTGTGAGAAGGTAATCCGGGATAGGATACTTTTAAGCCATCTTTTTCAAATTTTTCAGCAAGATATAAGGCATTGTGGCTATGCTGTTTTATCCTGATATGCAGTGTTCTGAGATTTTTAAGAATACTTGATGATCTCAGGCTGTCCATAGTAGGCCCTAGAAGCATGCATGCTCCGGAATTTACATTTTTGGTATCATCAATAAATGCCTGTGTACCGCAGTATACTCCACCCACCGTATCACTGCTTCCGTTAATGAATTTCGTTAAACTGTGGATAACAATATCTGCTCCGAATAGCTGAGGAGAGATAGAAAGTGGTGAAAAAGTATTGTCAACCACTAATTTCAAATCATGTTTTTTACAAATTTCTGAAAGCTTTCTGAGGTCTGCCACTTCAAGGAGCGGATTGCTTACACTTTCACAATAGATAACTTTTGTATGAGGAGTAATTGCATTTTCTATAACCTCAAAGTTGTTAATGTCAACAAAAGTAGTGGCTACATTGAACTGGGGCAGAAAGTTTTTAAGAAAAGCATACGTTCCACCATAAATAGTCCTGCTTGAAATAATATGATCTCCACTTTTACAAAGCTGCATTAAAACAGAAGTAATAGCCCCCATTCCTGATGCTGTAACATTGGCAGATTCCGTATTTTCCATTTTGGCAAGAGCCTGGGCCAGATAAAGATTCATGGGAGATGAATGTCTGGAATATAAATAACATCCTTCTGCATTTCCTTCAAAAGTATCGAACATCGTCTTGGCAGAAAGAAATGTATAGGTAGAGCTGTCAGAAATAGAAGGATTTACTCCCCCGAATTCACCAAAGTACTGAAGGTCCTGGATCTCGTTGGCTGAATTAAATTTTTCCATAAACATTGTTTTTATTTTATCTGCCTAATTTGCATTATTTTCATAATTATTACAATGTAAATTTGAATATTTAGAATATAAAACTGTAAAATATTGTTTATATAGAAAATATATTTGGTATCTTCGAAAATATTAAGAATTCACCAAAAATTTATCTATGGAACTTGATGAAATTGATAAAAAACTGCTTCTTTTTTTGCAGGAAGATTGCAAACAAACCACCAAAGAACTGTCCGGAAAACTGGGTTTATCTGTTACTGCTGTTTATGAGAGGATAAAAAAGCTGGAAAATGCAGGCATTATTTCAAAGTACGTGGCATTGTTAGACAGGCAAAAGGTCAGGAAAAACTTTATGGTTTTATGTCATGTTAAACTGACGCAACATAAAAAAGAATTTGTATTGCAGTTTGAAAAAGAAGTCATGAATCTCCAGGAAGTTACCGAATGCTTTCATGTGAGCGGAGATTATGATTATATTTTAAAAATAGGAGTAAAAGATATTGAAGACTACCGCAGTTTTATGTTAAGCAAGCTTACTACACTTCAGCATATTGCAAGTACCCAGAGTTCATTTATGATTTCTGAAGTAAAAAATACAACTGCAATTACTTTATAATTGAATTTAAAGTGATTCCGGGACAGTGACATCACATGTTGTCTGCCTGAATATTACACCAATACACCGTTTTTAGAGGAAATAGGATCAGGAAGATCGGTTTCTCCACCCATCTGAAGCAGATCTATTTCAATAGTTCTGCAGATGGAAAGCATTGGAACATCAAACATAAGTCCTGCAAAGGGATTCTCAGAATAATCCCCCACCAGCTCCATGATGATGTAGATCCATCCGATAATGATACAGAAAGGGATGGAAGTCCAGATTCCCCAGTCTCCTAATTTGGCAAACTCATTCACTAATCCTAGAGGAAGCAGGGTAATAAACAAAATATTAAAAACAAAAGCAGTACTGGCAAACTGTCTTGGAGAAGGGAATTTTTTGATTCTTTCTGCCTGTCCCTGGAAGCCGTAAAATTCATTCAGGCTGTTTTGAAGCTGTGTCTGATTGAAATCTGTGATGGCATTCATGTTTTTCAGTTCATTGATATCTTTTGCCTGTTGGGAAATCAGGTAGGTGGCAAAGTTTTTATAGTGATTTTTAAGCTCATATTCTTCTTCGGAAAGGTATTTATGCAGGAAAATAGGAGCTCTTCCGTAATCAGGAAATCCCGCTTTGATTAATCTGTTTCTTCTCAGGTTGATATTTCCGAACTTCGTTTGGGTATTGCTGATGTGTTCCCATTCCGCAGGGATCAGCAGCTGCTCGCGGAAAGTATATAGCCATGCAATATGACGGTTGACAATCTTTTTTTTGCGGTCTTCAAGGTCAAAAAACGCCTATTTCTTCATTTTTAGTGTCAAAAGCATACACCATTGAAGCAAATGAACGGCTGGAATTCACAATTCCACCCCATATTTTTCTGGCTTCCCAAAGCCTGTCATAAGCCTGGTTATTTTTAAAACCGACCAAAAATGCTTCTGCTGTACCTATCAGGGCTACGGGAACCCATGGGATGGTCATCCAATGCCAGTTGAAAAAATAAAATAGAACGGCAATCAGGGTACACCAGATAGAAATTAAAATAAGATGTACACCGGATAGATTGAGAACCTGCTTATAATTGACATATTTGGTTGTGATCATAAAGATGGATGTGTTTTGCGTGTACAGACAAAATAAGTACCAAACTGTATTACGGTTTGCTTTCCGGCAACTTCTGCTGGATAATTATTAAACTTTTCCTGCATTGTAAGAGTCTGCTTTTGAGTCTGTAATCTTAAATAAAAATAGTGAAAAAAATGCACAAAAAAAACCTCTGAAAATTTTCAGAGGTTTAAAATTTATTGAGAATTAATATTTCAGCATTTCTTCTATCTTTTTAAAAAGCTTCTCCGCATTAGGCAGCATTTCTTTTTCCAGTACGAGATTAATAGGAACTGCAGGTACATCTAAAGACCCCATTGCTTCAACAGGGGCATCCAGATATCTGAAACAATTTTTAGAAATACGGTGGGCGAATGCTTCTGCAAAAGAGTTGTTGAGCTGTTCTTCTGTCAGAACAATACATTTTCCATGTGCTTTTACTCTTTCAAAAACAAGTTCCTCATCCAGTGGAATCAGAGTCCTTAAATCGATTACTTCAACTCTTCCCTGGAATTGTTTAGCCGCTTCTTTAGCCCAATAAACTCCCATTCCATAAGTTACTACGAGCAAAGTCCTTCCTTTTTCGATCTCATCCTTGCCGGCTTCGATGATTACTTTTCCTTTTCCAAACGGAAGAATATAGTCTTCTGCGGGTTCTATGGTTTTTGCATCTTCAGTGCCCGGAACTTTTACTCCAGTAAAGCCCTTTATGTTCCAGCATGATAACCGGGTTGGGATCATAATAAGCCGCTTTTAGTAATCCTTTAAAATCAGCGGCATTACTTGGATAAGCAATTTTAATTCCTTTGATGTTGGCTAAAATACTTTCTACGCTTCCGCTGTGATAAGGGCCGCCCCCGCCGTAGGCTCCGATAGGAACACGGATAATATTGCTAACCGGGAACTTTCCGCCGCTTAAGTAGCTGGACTTCGAAATTTCCGTGATCAGCTGATTGATTCCGGGATAAATATAATCTGCAAACTGAACTTCAACGATAGGTTTTAGCCCCACGGCACTCATTCCGGCTGTAGAACCAATGATATAGGCTTCCTGGATAGCAGTGTTGAAAACTCTTTTGTTTCCGAATTTTTTCCCTAATGTTACTGTTTCACGGAAAACACCTCCGATTCTTTCCCCTACATCCTGTCCGTAAAGTAAGGCTTCAGGGTGCTTCCACATCAGTTCCTGTATAGCATGAATGGCTGCATCCACCATAACGATCTTTTCTCCGTTGGCAGGTTCGCGGGTTCCGGTCTCTTCTGTGATTGGAGTAGGAGCGAACACGTGCTGCATGACTGTTTCAGGTTTTGGATCCTCTGCTTTTTTAGCTCGTTCAAAAGCTTCTTCCGCCTCAAGACGTGCTTTTTTGGTGATCTGTTTTAACAAATCTTCATCAATGCCGGCTTCCAGCAATTGTTTTCTGAGGATTTCCCCCGGATCCTTTGCCCTGTGTCTGGTTAAATCTTCTTCATCTCTATAGAATTCCCTTCTTACTCCGGAAGTATGGTGGCCGATCAGTACCGTTTTAGCGCAAACTACTAATGGTTTTCTTTCATTTCTTACAAAATCCACAGCTTTTTTCATAGCTTCAAAGCTTTCTATGAAATCAGTTCCGTCCACTCTCATTCTGCTTAATCCTGTGAATCCTGCTACAAAATCATAAGCGTCGCAGGTTCTGGCTTCTTCCTTGGTAACGGAAATTCCCCATTCGTTATCCTGAACCAGAAATATAATAGGGAGCTGATGCAATGCCGCAAATTGTAACGCTTCACTTACTTCCCCTTCCGTTACGGAATTATCCCCAAGGCTACATACCACCACCGGGTTATTTTCAAAATTCTGAAGATTGAATTCCTGGATATATTTTATTCCCTGTGCCACTCCCGTGGTCGGGATAGTCTGCATTCCTGTAGCGGAACTTTGATGAATAATCTTTGGTTTATTTTCATCCCTGCTTGAAGGGTGAGAATAGTAAGACCTTCCTCCCGAAAAAGGATCTTCGGCTTTGGCTAATAGCTGAAGCATGAGTTGGTAAGGCTCGAAACCTATTCCTAAAAGAATACTTTCATCTCTGTAATAAGGAGAAACCCAGTCTTCTTTTTTCAATTGATATGCGGTTGCCAATTGGATAGCTTCATGACCTCTTGATGTACTATGAACGTATTTACAGATATTTCTATTTTCTTCATAAATATCAGCCATTGCTTTAGCCAGCATCATATGATTGTATGCTTTCAGCAAAATATCCTGAGAAACTTTTTTCGTGAAGTGTATTTTCCATAGGAAGCAAATATACATAAAAAAACAAAATACTAACAACTGTTAGTATTTTGTAGAAAATCCGTGTATTTAAAGGTTATTCTTTAATCACTTTTTTAGAAATAACTTCTTTATTTGTTTTTATTTCAATGATATAGATTCCTTTTGTATAAGAAGATAAATCTATCGGTTCTTTATCATTATTGATGGTGCCGCTTTGCAGTTTTTTGCCGGAAAGATCATAAATGCTGAAAGTGGACTTCTTGGGAGCTTTCAATATATGGGTAATATCTTTTGTAATGCTAGGTGCGATTGCAATTTCATTTAGTGCTCCGAATCCGGTTTCCTGGGTTCCCAGCACTTCATTGAAGCCTGTTATTAATATAGAATAATCTTGTGGCGCAGTCACAGCCGGAACAGCGTTGTTTTTTAAAGTTGCCTTATGGGAAACTTCAATGCGATAAACAGTGCCTGGTGTAGGGTTATCTATGACTACCTGTTCAACATTGTCTACAATATTGTCGCCTTTTGTGGCCGGAGTCATCGGACTGTTGGCATCCAGTTTCCATGGGAAATACGTTGTATTGGTGGTCGTATTAATGATTCTTACATCTAAATCGTTAATCAGTCTGGAATTTCTGTTGTTATATAATTCTGACCATTGGTTGCTGACGGTAAACTCAGGATCAATCCATGATAAAGTTACTTTCAGAGGTTCACTTCCTGAAGCTTTAATTGTTTTAGTGTTAACTGTACCGTTGTTTAAGGTCTCATTATTGAATATAACTGTATTGTTGGATTTTCCTACAAGCAGCTCAGCGCCTTTTTTGGCGTTGATGAATCCCCATCCGTACCAAGGATCAGGGCCAATGTTTCCGGCTTCAAGAGCGGAATGTACCATTAGCGTTTTGGAGGCTGCTGCATTTAACTCTGCATTATTGAATAATGATTTATAAATCTGCATCCAAAGGCCTATGATCCCTGCAACCTGGGGAGCAGCCATTGATGTTCCGCTATTGATTTGCCAGGTTGTGCTTCCTGTGGTGTCCTCTGCTGTAGAAGCCATCCAGATGTTGGTGCCGGGAGCGGAAATATCAGGTTTGATACCTCCGTCGTCTCTTGGCCCTGCGTTGCTGTAGCTTGCTTTTACAACATCGGTTGATGTGGTATATCGGTTATTGTTGGAAGAGATTACATTGGTAGCCCCTACAACAATAATATTTTTTGCTAAAGAACCATAGCCGATACAATCATATCCCTGTGAGCAATTCGCTGCAGGAGCAGCACCGGCGGGATAAGGCGAAACACCGGTTGACGTAAAATAATAAGCGTTACTCGTTGTGCCATTATAACCCGGACCATAGGCGAAGTAATTACCTGCTGATTTTACAATGGTATAAGTAGGATTATTGTATACAATGGCATCATATTGTTTATCAGTAGTATAATAAGTTCCCATGAGGTCATAATTATTTCCTGAAATATAATTGCCATTCCAATACCATGCGTTGTAAGGATATCCGCTGGATGTGGTTCCGTATGTCCACCCTGGATTTACACCATACGAATGGTTGGAAATTTTAGGCTGTGCAATCAGGATTTTGCCAAAGATGTCTGTAGTTAAGCCTGAAGGTAAAGTCGTCTGGGCGAATCTGTAAGAATCCATTGTTGAATTAAGGGCAATACCTTTTGCATTTCCTGACCCCGTAATATTTCCATTCTGGTCTCTGGTTTGTAACGGAGAGTCCATAGCGCCAAGAATACTGGCTACACCGGTAGAATGGCTGCTGTATGCATTGGTGTCTGTCTCCATATTCGTAATTCTGTTGGGAGCGTTGCTAAAAGCTATGTGAGGAGCATATATCCTTCCACCGTCGAATACAGTATATTTGATTCCCTCTCCTTTAAATGCCGTTGCAAGTCCAGTGATCCCTCCTGCGGTTGTTATGGCATCTACGTTATTGTTGAAGATTTGATTTTGATCATCAGTCTGATAAAAATTGGGAACATCCCCGCTGAAACCTGCAAGATTAGCTCTCATTTCCTGTATTAGCTTTTGTGTTTCAGGGCTTCTGTCACTGCCATATCTCCTGGCAACATAAGAGTCAAACCTTTCGTTGTTCTCTTTGTTTTGTCTTTCAAACTCTCTTTTTAATGCCTCATTGTTTTGTGCACTTATCAACGTAATGGCTAATGTGCTGATCAAAAGTAAATGTTTCTTCATTGTTGTTAGTAAAATATAAAAAAATGTAATGATCCAAATTTATATAAAATATTTAATTTATTGATTATTTTGATGGATATTTTATTTTCATTTACTTATTTAAATATAGATTCGATAATTTATCACTTGATATAGATTTAAATTTTAAATTCCATATATTTTGTTTTTTTGGAATTTTATTGATTGTTTGTATTGCTTCTATAAAGTAATATTTAGAAAAAATGAAGTAACTTTACATTCTCTTTCTATAAAAAGTTAGAAAATTATATGTATTTAATTTTTGACACAGAAACAACCGGTTTACCAAAAAAATTTCAATGCACCGCTTTCGGATTCGGATAACTGGCCAAGAATGGTCCAGATAGCATGGCAGATTCATGATGATGATGGGAATTTAGTTGAAAACCAGGATTATATAATAAAACCTGAAGGGTATGATATTCCCTTTAATGCCGCCAGGATTCACGGGATTACTACGAAGATTGCCCATGAAGAAGGTAGAGATCTCCAGGAAGTATTGGAAGAATTTTCCAGGGCTCTTGAGAAGATCAGAGTAGTCTCAGGACATAATGTGGAGTTTGATTACAATATTGTAGGGGCGGAATTCTACAGAAAGAATTTAAAAGACAATTTACAGGAAAAGCCCAGAGCGGATACTATGATCTTAGGAACCGACTTCTGCCAGTTAGGCGGAGGAAGGGGAGGGAGATTTAAACCCCCGAAACTGGAGGAACTTTACGAAAAATTATACGGAAATAAATTTGATGAGGCCCATAACGCAGCAGCTGACGTAAATGCAACAGCAAGAGCGTTTTTCGAAATGGTCAGAATTGGAGTGGTTCCGGCTGATGTCCTGAAAATATCGGAAGATCAGCTGAGTTATTTCAAAAGCCTTTACCCGGATCCGATTAAACCTTTCAATATTGTTATCCGCAGACAGGTTGCCGATTTTCATAATAAGAAAAAACAGCAGGATTTCGGAAGTATTGATGAAATTGATCTTGGTAAATACTTCAATTTTGATAACCATAGTGTTTTCTCAACATTAACGGCGACTTCAAGCATTAATGACCTGATCAGGAAAGCTACAGAAGAGAATTTTCCGGCTGTTGGAATGGTGGACCTGGGAAATATGATGGGCGCCTTTAAGTTTGTGTCTGCAGTAGAAGCGGCCAATGGTGACAGAGCAAAGAAGCATAAAGAATATTTAGCGAAAAAGCAGGAAGCAGAAGAGAATGGTATAGAATTTAATGAAACAGAGCCTGTTTCAGAGCCCTTGATCCCTGTTGTGGGATGTGAGTTTTACATTTCAGACCGTTATGAGCAGAAGCAATTTACCAAAGATGACCCCGACAGAAGGACACAGGTGGTGCTTTTAGCTAAGGATTTTAACGGATATAAAAATTTAGCAAAGCTTTCGAGCATTGGTTTCCTGAAAGGATTTTATTTTGGTGTTCCCAGGGTGAGCCGTGAGCTGATAGCACAGTATAAAGAAGGGGTCATTGCTTTGACTTCAGGGATTCACGGAGATATTCCGGATGCTATTTTGAATACCGGTGAGCAGAAAGGAGAAGAGCTTTTCAAATGGTGGAAAGATACCTTTGGTGATGATTTCTATGTACAGCTTCAGAATCACAAACTGCCGGAAGAAGAACACCTGAATGAGGTGTTGCTATATTTTGCAGATAAATATGACGTTTAAAATTTTTAGCTCAGAATGAAACATTCTATACCAATAAAGACGACTCCAATATTCAGGATATTGTAAGTTGTATCAAAGACGGAGAAAAGCTTTCAACTCCTGTTGGTAAAGGTTTTGGTAAAAGAAGGGGGCTTGCTACAGGAGAGTATTATATCAAAAATTCCGATGAGATTAAAGAAGCATTCCTGGCATATCCTGATGCATTTGAAGCCTATGACGAATTTTTTGCAAAGTTTAAGCCTTATACGTTAAAAAGGGATGTACTGCTTCCTAAATTTGATATTCCTGAAGAGTTTATCCATGCAGAAGATGAGGTAGACGGTGGAAAAAGAGGGGAAATGGCATACCTTACCCATTTGACTTATGAAGGAGCAAAACGAAGGTATGTGGATACGGGAATCACGGAAGAAATTAAGGAGCGACTTGACTTTGAATTGGAAGTAATTGCTAATACCGGATATCCGGGATATTTCCTTATTGTACAGGATTTTTGTAATGAAGCCCGTAAAATGGGAGTTTGGGTAGGTCCGGGAAGAGGGATCTGCCGCGGGATCTGCAGTCGCTTACTGTATCGGGATTACCAATGTGGATCCTATTAAATACGATCTCCTTTTTGAGAGATTCCTGAATCCTGAAAGGATTTCTATGCCTGATATTGATATTGACTTTGATGATGAAGGAAGGGATAAAATTATCAAATGGGTAATTGATAAATATGGCCAGAATCAGGTAGCACAGATTATAACATACTCTGTTCTCGGAGGTAAATCTGCTATTAAAGATGCAGGGAGGGTGCTTGATGTCCCAATCCCTGATACCAATAATATTGCAAAGCTTATTCCTTCCACACCAGGAATGAATATCGCCAAAGCTTTGGCAAAATATGATAAACTGAAACCGGAGGAACAGATGCTTGTTGATGAAATGAGATATGTTCTGGATAGTCCTGGTGATGCCCGTCATGATGTGCTTGCAAGTGCGAAAAAAATGGAAGGTTGTATCAGGAATACCGGAATTCATGCCTGTGGTGTAATCATTACCCCGGAAGATGTGAGTAATCTGGTTCCGGTAACCATTGCTGCTAAAGATGCTGATATTCTGGTTTCTCAATTTGATAACTCGGTGGCGGAAAGTGCAGGTCTTCTGAAAATGGACTTTCTTGGTCTGAGGACCTTAACGATTATCAAAGACGCTTTGAAACTGGTGAAAGCAAGATATGGGATTGATATTGATCCGGATCTTATTCCATTGGATGATGCTAAGACTTACCAGCTGTTTAAAGAAGGAAGAACAATAGGGATTTTCCAATATGAAAGCCCCGGGATGCAGAAGTATATGAGGGAGCTTAAACCAACGGTTTTTGCCGATCTTATTGCCATGAACGCATTGTATCGTCCCGGTCCGATTAAATACATCCCGAACTTTATCAACAGGAAGCATGGAATTGAAGAAATTGTCTATGACCTGCCTGAAACCGAAGAGTATTTAAAAGAAACCTACGGAATTACCGTATATCAGGAGCAGGTAATGCTTCTGTCTCAAAAGCTGGCGAATTTTACAAAAGGTGAGGCAGATACCCTGAGAAAAGCTATGGGTAAAAAGCAGATTGATGTTCTTAACAAAATGTACCCGAAATTTATTGAAGGAGGACGTAAGAACAACCTGAACGAAGAAAGGCTGGAGAAAATCTGGAACGACTGGAAGGCCTTTGCAGAATATGCCTTTAATAAATCCCACTCCACTTGTTATGCATTTATCGCTTACCAGACGGCTTTCCTGAAGGCCAATTATCCTGCAGAATATATGGCGAGTGTAATGAGTAATAACATTAACAATACGGATTCAATCACTATGTTCATGGAAGACTGTAAAAGTATGGGAGTGGATGTTTTAGGTCCGGATGTAAATGAATCCCAATATAAATTTTCGGTAAACGAAAAAGGACAGATCCGCTTTGGCCTGGGAGCTATAAAAGGTATTGGTGAAGGGCCAAGTGAGGCCATTACCAGAGAAAGGGAAAATGGAAGATTTAAAAATATCTATGATTTCTTTGAAAGGATTCTGCCTTCCCAAATGAATAAAAGAGTAGCGGAAAGTTTAGTGCTGGCAGGTGCTTTTGATGAATTAGGTTCCTTCCATAGAGGTCAGTATTTTGATATCGATATGAGCGGAAAAACAAACCTTGAAAGATTGATCAGATACGGACAAAGCTTCCAGGAGAGTAAAAATGAAATGGAAAATTCGCTGTTTGCTGACTTTGCCGAAGAAGTACAGATTGAACAGCCGAAATTAGCCCCTTGCCCTGAATGGCCGAATATGCACAAGCTTAATAAAGAAAAAGAAATTATCGGTTTCTACCTTTCCGCACACCCGTTGGATGAGTTTAAATACCAGTTTCAATTTATACAGGGACAGCTTTCTAAAAAGGCGGTTCTTGAAAAGGATAAAGAAGAAAAAGCAATTACTGATGAGGCTCCGGTTTTAGAGCAGGACGTACAAGATGAAACAATTGATCTTTCCGAAATTGTCTCCGATGAATTATCAGCGGGAGAGGAAGAGGTAATAGAAGAAGTTGTTAAAAAAGCTGAGCCTAAAGGAAACTTCCTGTTTTTAAATCTTGATGAGGTGGATGCTTATAAAGAACAGGCTTTTTCCAATAAGCAGGAAGAATTGTTTGAAGAAAAAAAGAAAGATTGGAAAACACTTCAAAAGGAAAGAGAAAACGGAGGCGGCGGTAAAGAATATACTGTTGCAGGCTTGATTACCGAATATAGAGTTCAGGATGGCTTTAGAAGCGGTGAAAAAGTGGCTTTTGTTACGTTAGAAGATTATTCGGGATCTTATTCTTTCAGATTGGGTGACAGGGATTATATGAGATTGAAAGAAAAGCTGGAAGTTCAACGGTTTGTGATTTTTAAAATAAAATTTGCTCAGGTGAAGGACGGAAGGGTTTTTGTGAATGTAGTTGACGTAATAGAACTCCAGGAAGCCTTTGAAAGATTTGCTAAAAGTATTTCTCTGGTGATGGATGTAATGGATGTAAGGCCGGAAGACCTTGAATTTTTCAGGACGGTTCTGGAACGGAATAAAGGAAATCAGAAATTAAAATTCTTTATTAAAAATATTGATGATGATTCCCATATCGAAGTTCAGTCGATGAAGCATTCGGTAGATTTGAATGGAGATTTGATTAAAGAAATTCAATTATTAAATAAATACGAGTTTTATTTGAATTAAAAAATGAAATATAAATATCTGGAAAAGTGGCTTTTGCCACTTTTTTTTGTTATAATTTCTGAATTTTTTCAACTATTATTTTATGTTAAATAGGCAAACGGCTTTTATTTGATTTTTTATTTCAATTTCTTAACTATCTGAAATTTAATATCTTACAAAAACTCATCAATTGATGATAAATTATTAAAATTAAATATTTGTTTAATTTTAATTAATAATATGTTTTATTTTATTGTTTTTAGTTTGTTAATTTTTAATAATTTTTTGGTTTAAGTTGAAATTTATTTACATTTATATTTCTAATTTTAACTTATTATTTTATGAAGAGATTATTACTATTATGTCTATTTTTAATAGCTTTCATTACAAATGCCCAGGTAACCCTGGGGAGTGGAACAACCCAGACTGGGTATGTTCCGATAGATGTCAACTTTGGATATAACTACACCCAGCAGATTGTAACCAAAAATGATATTAATGCCGTTGCTGCAGGTAATATTACCGGTTTAAAATTCTACCTTCCCAATAATGCTGATATTTCCAAATCAGTTGATTGGGTAGTGTATGTAGGGCATACTACTAAAACTTCTTTTTCAAGTAATTCCGATTGGGTTCCCGTATCAGGTTTGACTCAGGTTTTTGCCGGAACGATAAGTGCGGCAGGAGGAGAAGTAACTGTAAACTTCAGCTCACCTTTTGCTTATAATAATACAGATAACCTTCTGATTGCAATTGATGAGAATACCGCAGATTATACCGGAACAGCGAACAGGTTTTATACGTATTCGGGAACTTCCAATACATCACTTTATCTGAGAAGTGATGCAACAAATCCTGATCCTGCAACTCCAACTACAGGGGCAAGAACTGCGACAAAATCTGTAATGACTTTATTAGGACTTACGCCTGCGGTGGCACCTGGCTGTCCTGTCGTATCTGCTCCGGCGGCAGCTGCAACCAATGTTTCTGTATTACCTACAATTACCTGGGGTGCCGTGAATTATGCTTCCTCCTATAAAATTAGTATAGGGACCACACCCGGTGCATCAAATATTTTAAATATGCAGGACGTAGGAGTTGCCACTTCTTATACTTTAACCACTTCGCTTAGCTTTAACACCCAGTATTATTATACCGTGTATGCTGTGAATGCTGCAGGTGCTTCCACGGCATGTGCCGAAAGATCCTTCACAACAGCAAGCACATTGAGCTGCCCGGCCGTGAGTGCACCTACCACTGCCCAGATAGGCCTTCCTGTTAAAACTACCTTTTCATGGTCTGCTTCCAGTGGGGCATTGGGCTATAGGTTGAATATCGGAACTGCTCCGGGATCATACAATATTCTCAACAATTTCGATGTAGGGAATGTTACTACATATACACTTACTGCTGCACAACAGCTAAGTCCTACAACACAATATTATTATACCATAACAGCATACAACGGAAGTGTTGTATCGACAGGTTGTACAGAAAGGAACTTTACCACTACGGTAGCAGCTCCGGCAAACGATGACTGTTCCGGTGCTGTAAGTTTAACAGTGAATCCATCATTTGCCTGTACGGCCAGCACTCCGGGTAACACACTGGGGTCAACAGAATCTATGGCAGCCGGAACTTGTAGCGGAAATCCAAATGATGATGTGTGGTATAAGTTTGTAGCAACTTCAGCCAGTCATATCATTGCCTTATCCAATATTGTTTCTACAGGAAGCACCAGTGGGGTTACTGACATGTATTTCCAGGTACTGTCCGGAAGTTGCGGAACTTTAACAAGTGTTTTATGCTCTGATCCTGAAATGAACATTGTGAGCGGCCTTACTCCTGGCGAAACGTATTATGTAAGAGTGTACACTTATTCATCTTCGATTACTGGCAATGCAAGTTTCAATATTTGTGTAAGCACACCTCCGCCGCCGCCAGTAAACGATGATTGTGCAAATGCTGTAACCGTTACAGTAAACCCGGACACGAACTGCGGAAATGTAACGTCCGGAACCACAGTAGGAGCTACCAGTTCGGGTGTTGCTCTTGGTACATGTTCAGGAACGGCAGATGATGATGTTTGGTATAAATTTACTGCGACAGCTGCCACCCATACCTTACAATTGAAAAATATTGTTTCTGCAGGAACATCATCTTCTACTTCATTATATTCACAGGTATTCAGCGGAGCTTGCGGGGCTTTGGTAAGCACCAAATGTATCAGCTCAAATACCAACCTTACTCTTTTAAGTGGTCTTACTCCGGGACAGACTTACTATGTGAGAGTTTATAATTATGAAGCGAACTCAGGAGCTAATTTTTTATGCAAATACATTTGATATTTGTATAGGAACGATTCCGGCAGCTCCTGCCAATGACGATTGTTCAGGTGCTGTGGATTTACAGGTTAGCCAAACTTTAACCTGTGCTTCACCAACATCAGGAACTACTTTAGGAGCAACGGATTCCGGTCTGGCAGTAAGCCCTTGTACCGGTACGGCAGACGATGATGTCTGGTATAAATTTACTGCAACAAGTGCCAATCATGTTGTTATGCTTTCAGGAGTAGTAAGTGCAGGAAGCTCTTCATCTACAAGCTTATATACTCAAGTGTTCAGTGGGGTATGCGGAACCCTGACAAGTGTTAAATGTGGTACAACAGTCAATACATCACTTACAGGACTTACTCCGGGACAAATATATTATGTGAGGGTTTATAACTCAAATACCAATGGTACTTCATTATATGCTAATAACTTTAATATCTGTATCGGCACACCGCCACCGCCACCTGTAAACGATGACTGTGCTAATGCTACTTCTCTTACAGTAAGCAGTAATAATGTTATGAGCCCGGTAAACGGTACTACGGTAAGTGCTACTCAAAGTACTGGTGTTACTGCTCCTACATGTAGTGCAACAGGTATCAATGATGATGTATGGTATACATTTACAGCAACAGCTTCCACTCACCTGGTACATGTTTTATATACTGATAATGCCACAACTACACAGGTGTATTCGGGAACATGTGGTGCTTTAACGGCTATGACTTGCTTTGACGGTAATTATGGAAACTCTAATGTGTTGTTGCAAAACCTTATTGTGGGACAAACGTATTACGTAAGAGTATTCTCATCTACCAGTACAGCAACTACAGCATCTAATTTCCAGATTGCTGTCACTACACCTTCTGCGGTGTCTAATGATACATGCGATACCGCTACGGCAATTGCTTGTAACGGAACAGTACAGGGAGTAAATGCATTAGCTACTGATGATACTCTGCCTTCTTCAGCTTGCGGTGCTTCAAGCACAACGGCAACTTATAAAGGTGTTTGGTTTACGGTAACTGCTACAGAGAACGGGCCTATTACTGTAGATGCTTGTGGTACACAGTATGATGCTTACCTGAGAGTGTATACCGGTGCTTGCGGTTCGCTTACCTGCTTCAGTGATACTTCCGGAGTAGGATATGCTGATTCAGGTTGTTCAGTTACTCTTAATAATGCTCCGACCTTAACATTTACAGGTGTTGCAGGAACTACATATTATATATTGCTTACAGGTTACACTTCTGCCAGAATTGGTAATTATAGTGTCTCTGTTACACAAGGATGTGCCGGTCTTGCCACGGCTGAGGTTGAAAAGAAAAAGAATGAAATTAAAGCGTATCCTAATCCGTTTACAGATGTTCTTTCTATTTCAGACGCAGCTAAGGTAAAATCAGTTTCTATTGTTGATGCTTCCGGAAGAGTGGCAAAAATAATAGAAAACCCTTCTTCCGCACTTCATTTGGAAGATCTGAGACAAGGAATGTACCTGGTAGTATTGAATATGAAAGATGGATCTAAACAAACCATAAAAGCTATAAAAAAATAATGTGTTTAATTTCTGATTAACAGCGAAAGCTGAAACTGATGGCCGGAATTCATTCCGGCCATTTTTTAGACAATAAAGACATGGATTAAATTGATATAATAATATTTATTGTGTTTTAATGTGAAATTATTAATGTTTTTAATTGATTTTTAGTAACTTGCTTTTACCAATTCAAATATTATATTATATGAAAAATTTTTTACTTGCTGGTTTCTTAACCATCGGGGCCTGGACTTTTGGCCAAACGTATTGCATCCCTGAATTTTCAGATGGATGTGATGAGGGAGATCAAATTGACAATTTCGAAATCCCTTCAATAGGATTTAGTCATCTCGGAACGGGGTGCTCCTCTGGCGCTTATGGAGATTTTACCTCTCAAACAATTAACCTTAATGCCGGAGTAGCTTATCCTTTCACTATTACTCATGGATATGAAAATGAATATGTAAGGATCTGGATTGATTTTAATAACGATGGTACCTTTGATGAAACCACCGAATTGGTAGCATCTTCCATAAGCGTTGAAGATACCAATGGCTCAATTACGAACAGCACAATTGTCATTCCGCTTACAGTAACTCCCGGAACATACCGGATGAGGGTAGCAGACAAATATGATGAAAATCCTGTCCCGTGTAATATAGATGGATATGGGGAAGCACACGATTATACCGTGGTTATAGGAGCAGCTCCAAGCTGTCTTGCACCATCGGCTTTAACTTTGAATTCTCTTGCATCAAATGCTGCTGAAATTTCATGGACAGCTCCTGCAAGTACAATAGGAGTAGGATATGAATATTATCTGTCGACATCAGGTACGCCTCCTTTGCCAGCCGCTGTAGCTACCGGAAGTGTAAATGCCCAGGCTACCTCAGCTCAGTTACCCAGTCTTTCGCCAACAACTCTTTATTATGTATGGGTTCGGTCCGTGTGCAGTGTTTCAGATAAAAGCATGTGGTCTTTAGGTATTACATTCTATACCCCTTGTACGGCCACAACTCCAACTTATACCAATGATTTCTCAATATATCCGGTTGATTGCTGGACCCAGGCTTCTGACGGAACCCCGGCTACCGGACCTATGGGAGTTGATGAATATTGGTATGAAAAAGATTTTCTGAACTCAGGAGCCGGCAATAGCTCTGTAAGAATGAACGTATATTCTGAAAACAGGATAGGGTGGCTGAAAACCATCCCTTTCAACTTGTCAGCCGGAGGATACAAAGTATCGTTCGATTATGGTGTTACTGATTATAACAATGCAAATCCTTCCGGAATGGGATCTGATGACACGGTACAGTTTTTAGTGTCTGTCAATGGTGGAGTCAGCTGGACTGTTCTCCAAACATGGAATGCTGCTAATGCTCCGTCTAATACTTCTACAAACTATTCTTATGATCTTTCATCCTATACAGGAAATAATACTGTATTTGCCTTTTACGGTTCGTCCGGAACTGTTGATGACGATGAAGATTATGAATTTTTTTGTAGATAATTTTACTGTAGAATCTTCATTGGCTGTTTCCGAAATCAACAAAAAGAAATCTGATATTAAGGTACACCCTAATCCATTCACGGAAATACTGAATATTACAAAAGTTGACCAGGTCAGATCAGTTTCCGTTTCGGATCTTTCCGGAAAACGGGTAAAAAGTTTTGAACAGCCTGTTCCGGTCCTTTATTTAGGAGATTTGAGCGCCGGAATTTACCTGATTACACTCCATATGAAAGATGGTTCCAAGCAGGTAATTAAAACCATTAAAAAATAAAACTACAGACTTAATCCAAAAAATGGGCGGAATATTCGCCCATTTTTTTTATTACATATCACTTATCCGGTACTGGCTGTACATCTCCTGTATTCATAAGGTCAAAGACGGTTGGAAAGAACATTACTAGAATAAAATAAATGATAATCATCAGTACAATTAATACAAAAAGAATAATCACTAAACTATTCGGTTTGTTTTTCTTTTTTGGTTCCATGATTTTGTGGTGTTTTAGTAAATAATTAATCGATATCTGATATTAAGCTAATTTCTTGCCACACTGTTTACAGTACCTTGCGTCATCATCAATATCTTCATTGCCGCAACGGTCACATACCTTTTCCAGGTTTTGTCTTTTATTTCGCATTTCTGCCGTTACTATTCCGGTAGGAACAGCAATGATGGAATAACCGGCCAGCATTAATACTACTGCAAAAAACTTTCCTAAAGGAGTGATAGGAGATACATCACCATATCCCACAGTTGTTACGGTAACCACCGCCCAATAGATAGATTGTGGAATCGTTTCAAATCCGGGTCTTCCGCCTTCCACCATAAACATTAAAGAGCCGACAATCACTGAAAAGATAATCAGGAACAGGAGAAAAATATAAATTTTCCTGGAACTGTTTTTCAATGCCCGTACGATGAGGTAACCATCGTTCATAAAATCCAGTAAGTTGAAAATCCTGAAGATTCTCAGCATTCTCAGCATCCGGAAGATCAGAAAATATTTGGTAATAGGAAAGAAAAAACTAAGATAAAAAGGCACCAGGGCAAGAAAATCTATAATTCCGAAAAAACTGAAAATATAATGTCTCTTATTCTTTATCACAGCAATTCGCATAGAGTATTCGGCAGTGAAAAAAATGGAGATGATCCATTCAAGAATCAGGAAGGTGTAATGGAATCTTTTATCAAGCTGAGGTACACTTTCCATCATAATGATAGCGGTGCTGATAAGAATTAAAGACAGTAAAATGATGTCGAAAAGTTTTCCGAGCCTGGTATCGGAACGGTAGATGACCCTAAAAAGGTATCTTTGCCATAGCTTATCTTCAGGAACAAGATGATGCTCTCTTTCCATTTTTAATGTTTTTTAAAATTAACAAATTATCGTTATTTTCGTAGCAAACATACAGAATAAAATGACAATAAGCGAAGTAATTTCAGAAATAGAGCAGCGTATTCCTTTACAACAGGCGGAAGATTTTGATAATGTAGGACTGTTGTGTGGGATTCCGTCCCGCAATGTAAGCGGAATCCTGGTTTGCCATGATGCGCTGGAAAATGTGGTGGATGAAGCTATTCAGAAGAATTGTAATCTTATCGTATGTTTTCATCCTATTATTTTTTCAGGGTTAAAATCTTTAACGGGAAAAAATTATGTAGAAAGAGCCGTTTTAAAAGCTATTGAAAATAAAATTGCCATTTATGCCATTCATACGGCTTTCGATAATGACTTTTTTGGAGTCAACCGGGGAATTTGTAATGCATTGGGATTAAAAGACCAGCAGATACTGCAGCCTAAAAAAAATAACTTAAAACAAATTAACGGTTTTTGTTCCAAAAGATTATTCTGAGCAGGTAAAAGAATCTCTTTTTGCTGCGGGGGCAGGAAATATAGGCTTTTACGATGAATGCAGCTTTACTTTGAATGGGAATGGTACTTTCAGGCCTATAGAAGGGTCTAAACCATTCTCAGGAGAGCAAAATGTCCGTGAAAATGCCGATGAAGATATGATTTCTGTGATTTTTGAAGCTTATAAACAGGGAGGGATCATAGCAGCTATGAAATCAGCTCATCCTTATGAAGAAGTGGCCTATCAGGTTTATAATCTGGATAATGAAAATCAATATTCGGGATTGGGGATGTATGGTGAGCTGGAAGAAGCGATGGAAGAAAAAGACTTCCTAAGAATGGTGAAAGAAAAGTTTAATCTTGAAGTGATTAAACATTCCTCCTTTAATGATAAAAAAAATTAAAAGAGTAGGAGTACTTGGAGGCTCCGGAGCCAGTGGAATAAAAGCTGCACTTTCTAAAAAATGTGATGCTTATCTTACCGGAGATATTAAATATCACGATTATTTTTTAGCCGAGTCTAAAATGCTGATCTGTGATATAGGGCACTATGAATCAGAACAATTTGTAACCCAACAATTATTTGAAATTTTATCACAAAAATTTAGTACATTTGCAATTTCAAAATCTATTGAAAAAACCAACCCAGTAAATTATTTCATTTAAATATGGCAAAAACCAACGATATTTCAGTTGAAGAAAAATTAAGAGCTTTATACGATTTACAGATCATTGATTCAAGATTGGATGAAATCCGAAATACTAGAGGAGAATTGCCAATTGAAGTTGAAGATCTTGAAATTGAGATTGAAGGCCTTGAAAAAAGAGCTGAAAAATTTCATGCAGATATCAAAGATCAGGAAGATCAGATCAAAACAAAGCATGAAGTGATTAACCATGCAAAAACCTTAATTGAGAAATACAAATCTCAGCAGGATAATGTAAGAAACAATAAAGAGTTTGAAGCATTAAGCAAAGAGATTGAATTCCAGGATCTGGAAATTCAGCTTGCAGAAAAAAGAATTAAGGAATTCGGAGCTAAAATTGCTCACAAAAACGAAACCCTGGCTGAACTCAATGCAAAAATTGAGGATCTGAAAAATCACCTGAAGTTTAAAAAAGAAGAACTGGACGGTCTTATTTCTGAAACTCAAAAAGAAGAAGAATACTTACTGGAGCAGTCTAAAGAATTTGCTGCTAAAATTGATGAAAGATTGCTGGCTTCTTATAACAGAATCAGAACAAACTCTATCAACGGTCTTGCAGTAGTAGGTTTAGAGAGAGGAGCTCCTAAGGGGTCATTCTTCACGATTCCTCCTCAAAAGCAAATGGAAATTGCCCAGAGAAAGAAAATCATTATTGATGAGCATTCAGGTAAAATCCTTGTTGATGATGAGTTGGTAATGGAAGAAAACGAAAAAATGAAATCTGTAATTAAATTCTAATTATTGATTTACTCATATGAAAAGCTGTTTCAAATCTGAAGCAGCTTTTTTTGTATTATTATTCAAATAATATCTTAGGCTTAAATATAATTAAACATAGTAACAGGAAAACAACAAAAAAGCCGCTTCAAATGAAGCGGCTGTATTCTATTATTCCTGATGTTCGTACATCTTATTGTAAAGATCGATAAATTTCTCTTTTACGGCTTTTCTTTTCAGTTTAAGAGTTGGGGTCAGAAGTCCGGTTTCAATGCTCCATACTTCAGGAGTCAGTTCAATTTTCTTGATTTTTTCCCAGTTCCCCAAATGTTCATTGATTCCGTCAATCTCTTTTTCAATTCTTTGTTTCAGTTCAGCACTTTTTGCTATCTCTTCAGGAATGGAGCCGATACTTATATTATTCCTCATGGCCCAGCTCTTTGCAAATTCAAAATCCGGCTGTACCAAAGCGCAAGGCATTTTCTCACCGTCACCTACCACCATGATCTGTTCAATGAATTTAGAAGCTTTTGCAAGGTTTTCAATAGTCTGGGGGGCAATATATTTTCCGCCTGAAGTTTTAAACATTTCTTTTTTACGGTCGGTAATCTGTAAAAATCCGTCACTGTCTATATGACCGATATCTCCGGTTTTAAAATAACCCTCTTCGGTGAAAGCTTCGCGGGTCATTTCCTCATTTTTGAAGTATCCCTTGAAAACAGATGGCCCTTTTACTGTAATTTCACCATCTTCCTGGATTTTTACTTTTAAATTATCCAATGGAATTCCTACAGTTCCTACTTTCATTTTTTCAAAACTGTTTACTGAAATTACCGGTGAAGTCTCCGTTAAACCATATCCTTCCAATATAGGAATTCCTGCATTCTGGAACATCAGGTTCAGTCGTGTGGATAATGCAGCCGATCCTGAGACCAAAGTGATAATTTCACCACCCAGTCCCTCTCTCCATTTTGAAAATACCAGTTTGTCGGCAATGATTTCCTGCAATCCGGAAGGCTTTGAAATTTCTTTCTTTTTGGTAATTAAATTGAGGGCCCAGAAGAATATTTTTGATTTCAATCCGCCAGCGGAAGAACCTGTATTGTAAATCTTATCATATACTTTTTCTACCAATCTTGGTACTACCGTCATGTAGTGAGGTTTCACCTCTTTCACGTTTTCACCCATTTTCTCGATACTTTCGGCAAAATAAAGAGAAAAGCCGTTATACTGATACAGGTAAAAAAGCATTCTTTCGAAAATATGACAAATAGGAAGGAAACTCAATGCCCTGGTTTCTTTATAATCCAGGCTTTTTTTCTTGGGAATTCTTGGAATGGAGCCCAAAACATTGGATACAATATTATTATGGGTCAGCATAACGCCCTTAGGTCTTCCGGTAGTTCCTGAAGTATAAATAATAGTGGCGAGATCTTCAGTATTAATGGCATTGGAAAGATCTTCCACCTCAATCTGTGTGGATTCATCCTTTCCCAGATCCAGGATTTCTCTCCAGTTAGCCGCTCCGCTTACATTATCAAAAGTGAAAATACCCTGAAGGCTGGGAATATTATGTTTCACCTTCATCACTTTGTTGAGAAGGTCTTTATCGGAAACAAAACAGTATTGAATTTCGGCATTATTGAATATAAATTCATAATCTTCCGGTGAAATACTCGGATAAACCGGTACGGAAACCACACCTATCTGAGAAATCCCAAAATCCATTATAGCCCATTCTGTACGGGAATTGGTAGTGATCAGAGCGATCTTGTCACCCGGTTTTATGCCTAGCTTTAATAGTCCTCTGGATATCTTATTTCCCTCATTAATAAACTCCTGGGTAGAAGTTTTTTTCCATTCACCATGATACTTCGTCACAAACATATCCATTTTAGGATATTTTTCTAAAGCGTAGTGTGGAATATCGAATAATCTCTTGATCGTCATGATTTTTTAAGTAATTTATAAAGAAATCTAAATATAAGCATTTTTTTTAATTGTAGACATCCGATTGTAATAATTGGGAATAAGTTCAATGTGTGCCATAATATGTGGCATCAGAACCTCTGCATTTTACGGTTTCTAATTTCTTTTTCCTTATTTGCTCAAAAAGTGTAAATTTACGGCTATCTAATTAATTTTTTTTATGGACTTTAATTTATCGGAAGAACAGCTGATGATTCAGCAGGCTGCAAGAGATTTTGCACAAAACGAACTATTACCTGGAGTTATTGAAAGAGACCGCGATCAGAAATTCCCTGCAGAACAGGTTAAGAAAATGGGAGAAATGGGACTTTTAGGAATGATGGTTGATCCAAAATACGGGGGTGCAGGTATGGACAGTGTGTCTTACGTTTTGGCCATGGAGGAGATCGCAAAAATAGATGCTTCTGCAGCAGTTGTAATGTCCGTAAACAACTCATTGGTTTGTGCCGGTCTTGAAAAATTTGCTTCTGAAGAGCAAAAAGTAAAATACCTTACTCCTCTGGCAAGCGGGCAGGTAATCGGAGCTTTTGCATTGTCTGAGCCTGAAGCAGGTTCTGATGCAACATCTCAGAAAACAACCGCAGAAGATAAAGGAGACTATTACCTTTTGAACGGGATCAAGAACTGGATTACCAATGGAGGTACGGCTTCTTATTATATTGTAATTGCACAAACGGATCCTGAAAAAAAGCATAAAGGAATCAACGCTTTCATCGTAGAAAGAGGATGGGAAGGTTTTGAAATAGGACCCAAAGAAGACAAATTGGGAATCAGAGGAAGTGATACCCATTCTTTAATTTTCAATAACGTAAAAGTTCCGAAGGAAAACAGAATCGGGGCAGACGGGTTTGGTTTCAATTTTGCAATGGCTGTACTGAACGGAGGTAGAATAGGGATCGCTTCCCAGGCTTTAGGAATTGCTTCCGGGGCTTACGAACTGGCATTGAAATATGCAAAGACAAGAAAAGCGTTCAAAACTGAAATTATCAACCATCAGGCGATTGCTTTCAAATTAGCTGATATGGCTACTCAGATTACTGCAGCAAGAATGTTGTGCTTCAAGGCAGCATGTGAAAAAGATGCAGGAAAAGATATTTCTGAAAGCGGAGCGATGGCAAAACTATATGCTTCTCAGGTAGCAATGGATACCACTATTGAAGCTGTACAAATCCATGGCGGATACGGATACGTGAAAGAATACCACGTAGAAAGATTAATGAGAGATGCCAAGATCACTCAGATCTATGAAGGAACTTCTGAAATCCAGAAAATTGTGATCTCAAGAAGTATCGCAAAATAAAAATATAATAAAACACACTTACCTATGAAAAAATCTTTGTGGATTACCCTCGGTGTCGTACTGCTATTATTAGGAGTATTTGTATGGTATAAGTATTTCTTCGTTTTCGGAGAAGGAGTGAAGTCCGGATATCTGAACTATGCCATGAAAAAAGGCTATATCTTCAAAACCTATGAAGGTAAACTGATTCAGGAGGGTTTCGGGAAAGGAAAAACAGGAACCATTACAAGTTATGAGTTCGAATTTTCTGTAGATGACCCTGAAGTTTTCAAACAACTGGAAACCAACAGTGGCAAAACCTTTGACCTGCACTACAAAGAATATAATGGCGCTCTTCCCTGGAGAGGAAACACAAAATTTGTCGTAGACAAAGTAGTGAACATGAAATAATTAAAAGGCTTCCGTTTTGGAGGCCTTTTCTTTTTAGGAGCTTTTCCCGCTATCCACTCATACTCCTCGCGCCAGGCTGAGTCTAATCATGCTGCGGGGTAACCGTTACTATCGGGGCTATTTTAATAAGTAACAAGGAAGTAATGAATTGTGTTTTTTTTTACATCATAGCTTTGTATCTTAATTATCTTAAAAACTTCCCATTCTCTTATACATAAAAGATCTGTGAAAATCCGTGCCATTTATGACTTAAAATAAAAAATCCATCACAAGGATGGATTTTGAAATTCTAGTGAGAATCCTGATCAGGAATATTATTGTTTTTCTTCTTTTTATAAAAATAGTATCCAATACCGCCAACCAGAAACACCGGCCATAAGGGAAGAAGAAAAAGAACGATGGAAGTAACCACATCCCAGCCGGATTCAATAGCGGCTAATGATTTTCCGCCAAAAGTATCAGGTTCCTTTTCAGCTTCAGTTTTACCTGTGATATTAACATCAATGCTGCAGATGGTGTTATCTGTATAATTACGTCCTGTAACCTGAATGTCTCTGGTTTCAATATCTCCAATATTGCTGTTTAAAGCTTCCATTAATCCATCAAAATGCTGAATAGGAACTTTGATATTCAATCTGTAAACTTTTTGATTTTCATCACGTGGATTAGCCGGTTCAATATAAGACTGGTTTTCACTTTTAACATATCCATTGTTTTTGATGGCTTCTTCTCTGATGATTTCTTTTACCGTTTCAGCATTATCAGCTCTTACCACAAGATAGCCTGTTTTTACCATTTTATCTTTCGGTATATTCAGTTCATAGCTGTCGTTTTTAGGTTTTTCTTTGTAAATGATTTTGGTTTCTTTAATCACTTTAGGTACTTGAACGTTTGTCGCAACCTTCTCAGATTGCTTCGCTGCAGAATCTTTTTTTCTCAATTTTTGACTCCAGTTTTGTAGATGTAATTTTATCAGATAGAGAATCTACCATTTTGGATGTGCTTTCTATTTTCTCCTGAATATCATTTTTAGCTCCTTCAATATCTTTTATTCTGATACTTGCAGAATCAAGGACATTATTGGCTGTTTTACCGGCATTATCAATAGCGTCTGAAGCAACAGAAGCTGTACTGTCTATACTGTTGGCAGCTTCTTCCAATTTAGATTGCGAAATCCCACCTTTTTTTACAGGCAATAAAAGAACCTGAAATAGCAATGAGTAATATGAACTTTTTCATAATATTATTTTTTGATGAAGTAAAATTAGCCATGAAGCTTCTTAAGCACTTGTAAATGAAATGTATTCTAGTCGTAAAATTGTAACTGTATTATTTTCAGTATTTTGTATTTGTTTTACAAGAGATTTACAAATGTTTTATACCAGATATTAGATTTTGAACATTCCAATAATAACAAATACCATAATTGAAGATGTGATAATTCCCTTTCTCCGGAGGATGTCAAAAATTCTTTGAATTTTTGATGGTTAAGTATGATCAAAAAAAATCCGCAGAACAATTTCCGCGGATATATCTTTTAACATTTGCCCTTTCGCAAACTCGCTTTTTAATTAGTTGTCCCTGAATTCACTGATAAAATGAAGCTTCACATTCGGGAATTTTTCCTGGGTCATATGAATAGTAAACGAAGAATCAGCAAGGAATACCAGTTGATTATACTTATCTCTGGCAAGGAATCTCTGCTTTAATCTTGCAAATTCTTTGAATTCCTCAGACTTTTCATCGGCTTCCACCCAACATGCCTTATGCATGGAAAGTGGTTCATAAGTACATTTAGCACCATATTCATGCTCAAGACGGTACTGGATCACTTCGTACTGAAGCGCTCCTACGGTACCGATGATCTTTCTTCCGTTCATTTCCAGGGTAAATAGCTGTGCAACCCCTTCATCCATAAGCTGGTCAATACCTTTTGCCAGTTGTTTGGCTTTCAATGGATCACTGTTATTGATATAACGGAAGTGTTCAGGAGAGAAGCTAGGAATCCCTTTAAAGCTAAGCTTTTCACCGGCAGTAAGCGTATCACCGATTCTGAAGCTTCCTGTATCATGAAGACCTACAATATCCCCCGGAAAACTTTCCTCTACCACCTCCTTTTTATCGGCAAAGAACGCATTGGGCGAAGAGAATTTCATCTTTTTACCTTCCCTTACCAGCAGATAGTTTTCATTTCTTTTGAATGTTCCGGAAACAATTTTCACGAAAGCCAATCTGTCCCTGTGCTTAGGATCCATATTAGCATGGATTTTAAAAACAAACCCCGTGAAAGCATTTTCTTCTGGCTTTACCAGACGGGTATCACTTTCTTTTGGCTGTGGCATCGGAGCAATATCAATAAAGGCATCCAGTAATTCACGAACTCCAAAATTATTTAAAGCAGAACCGAAGAAAACCGGCTGCAAATTACCTTTCATATAATCTTCACGATTGAATTCAGGGTAAACGGATTGGACCAGGTCCAGTTCTTCCCTTAAAGTATTAGCGGCTTTTTCACCAATCACTTCATCAATTGAAGGGTCATTAATATCATCAAACTTAATAGAATCTCCAACTTTCTGTTTTTTCTCTTCTAAAAATAACTGAATATTGTTTTCCCAGATATTATAAATTCCTTGAAAATCACTTCCCATACCAATTGGTAAAGAAAGCGGACAAACTGTTAAGCCTAATTTTTGTTCCACTTCATCCAGCAGATCAAAGGCATCCTTACCTTCACGGTCAAGCTTATTGATGAATACCAGCATCGGAATGTTTCTCATCCGGCATACCTGAACCAGTTTTTCAGTCTGTTCTTCCACCCCTTTTGCAACGTCAATAACAACAATTACCGAATCTACAGCCGTTAAAGTCCTGTAGGTATCCTCAGCAAAATCTTTGTGCCCGGGAGTATCAAGGATGTTTATTTTGTGATCTCTATATTCAAAAGCCAATACGGACGTTGCTACAGAGATCCCTCTCTGTCTTTCAATTTCCATAAAGTCGGAAGTAGCTCCTTTTTTTATTTTATTGGATTTTACCGCACCCGCTTCCTGGATGGCCCCTCCGAAAAGAAGTAGCTTTTCAGTAAGGGTTGTTTTTCCTGCATCCGGGTGAGAGATGATTCCAAAAGTTTTTCTTTTTTGTATTTCTTTGATTAAGTCTGACATATCGTATTTTGAAGTTGCAAAAATCGTGATTTTTTGTGAGGTTTTCAAATTTAAATTGCGACAATGCTTACCAGATAGGAGAGCAGTGGGTAGAATCGTTAAAACTAAACGATGGAAAGCAGCAGGGTAATTTTAGTTTGGCAATCTAAGTATTTCCTTTTTTAGTTGTCTGTAGCTATCAAAAAAATTATCTTTGTTTCCATAAATTTTTACAGAAAAGAATGGAAAATAGCAGATATCCGAAGTTTACCTTCACGTGGTTAGGCGCTGTTACTTTAGTGGTGGGTTTATTTGTAGGAACTATGGCCGTTTCCCTATTCAGTACTTTTTGGAAAGTGGTTTTCAAGGAGAATCTGGAGCTCAAAGAATGGTTCCTTATGGTGGCCAATTCTGTAGGATTTCTTACGGCAATTGCATTTTTCGATTTTTTTATTGTAAGGCGCACCACCCATATGAAGCTGAATTTCAATTTCTCTTCTGTTAATTTTTATACTTACCTTCTTGTATTTCCTATGATGGCCGGGATGATGTTTATTTCAGAATTTATTACGGCTCAGATTCCTACAACGGGACCTTTTTGGGGAGACTTTTATGAGTATTTTGTACGGCTTATGGATCAGCTGACGGATGATCCTGTTGTAATGCTTATTATGACAGTAGTTATGGCTTCTGTTTTTGAAGAAATTATCTTCAGGGGAATTATCCAGAAGGGACTGATCAATAAAGGTATTGCTCCATGGAAGGCTATTGTATATGCTTCGGTAATCTTTGGAGTGGTTCACGGAAATCCATGGCAGTTTATCAGTGCTGTATTGCTGGGATGTGTCCTGGGTTTGGTATATTATAAAACAAAATCCCTGCTGATCCCGATGTTACTGCATGGATTTAATAATCTGACCCTTTCATTATTGGTTATTTACGGTAAAAACGAAAGCTTTGCGCAAGCTTTTAAGGTATCAGAATGGTTGATATTAGCTATAGGGCTTGTACTTTTTTCTTTATTTTATTATCTGTTTATGAAAAAATACAAAGTACATTACATTGAAATGTAACCAGCCGAATTAAAAAAAAGTAAAATTGAAAATGAATATAGAAATGGAATTATTAGTAGCCACTCACAACGAACATAAAAAAGAAGAGATCCAGCAGATTCTGGGGCATGATTGTAGGGTGAAAAGCCTTACGGATTATAACATCCATGAAGAAATTGTAGAAGACGGAGATTCTTTTCATGCCAATGCCCTGATCAAAGCAAAATATTGCTTTGAAAAAACAGGAATTCCCAGTCTGGGAGATGACAGCGGTTTGGTAGTGGAAGCACTGGACGGAAGACCGGGAATATTCTCCGCCCGTTATGCGGGAGATCATGATTTTGCTAGGAATATTGAAAAAGTGTTGGAAGAAATGCAGGGGATAGAAAACAGAAAAGCATACTTTATTACTGTTTTATGCTATTATGATGAAAATGGTCCCCAATATTTTGAGGGAAGGGTATATGGAAATTTGCTGACTGAAAATAAAGGACTCAAAGGATTCGGGTATGACCCTATTTTCGTGCCTGAAGGCTATGAAAAAACTTTTGCAGAAATGAATCCGGAAGACAAAAACAAAATCAGCCACCGTAAACAGGCATTAGACTTATTGATGGATTTTTTAAAAGTGACAGATTAATTTTAATTATATAGATCAACTATCCATTTATATTTTCTGTTGTACATTTGTTATCATAAACTATTGATTTGAGCACTTATTTAACGATATTAGGTTTTAATTCAGCAATCCCGACCATCAATTCTTCCCCTACGGCACAGCTGCTGGAAATGGAAGAAAGACACTTCCTGATTGATTGTGGAGAAGGCACCCAGGTTCAGCTGAGAAAAGCAAAAGCAAGATTTTCAAAAATCAACCATATTTTCATTTCCCATCTTCACGGGGATCATTGCTTCGGGCTTCCCGGGCTTATTGCGTCGTTCCGTCTTTTAGGAAGAGAAAACCCGTTGCATGTTTACGGGCCTAAAGGAATTAAAAAGATGCTCGAAACCATTTTTCAGATTACTGAAACACATCGCGGTTTTGAAGTAGTGTATCATGAACTGGACAAAGAGTATTCAGAAAAAATTTATGAAGATAACAGGGTGGAAGTCTATACGATTCCCTTAGATCACAGGATTTATTGTAACGGTTACCTTTTTAAGGAAAAACCCAAAGAAAGGCATCTTAATATGAAAGAGATTGCCAAGTACAGTGAAATAGAAACCTGTGACTATCATCATATAAAAGCAGGAAAAGATTTTGTTCTGAGTGATGGCTATGTACTTAAAAATGAGATTTTAACAATTGATCCCGCTCCACCGGTATCATATGCATTTTGCAGTGATTCCCGTTATCTCGAAAGTATTATTCCAATTATTAAAAATGTAACGGTGCTGTATCATGAGTCCACATTTTTGCATGATCTGAAAGAAATGGCAGATTATACAGGGCATTCCACCGCGCTGGAGGCAGCAATGATTGCTCAGAAAGCACAGGCGGGAAAACTGATACTGGGACATTTTTCCAACAGATATGCCGATTTGACTGTATTTACAGATGAAGCAAGAAACATTTTTCCGAATACATTTTTGCCCAAGGCGTTGGAAAGTGTAAAAATTTAAGATGGATATGCTGAATTTTGAAGAATTAAAAAACTTCCTGGATGAAAAGGCAGATCAGTATAATGCTCCTGGTTTTATTGAAAATGATCCGATTCAGATTCCACATCGCTTTTCTATAAAACAGGATATAGAAATTGCCGGGTTTCTGGCAGCAACAATTTCCTGGGGAAACAGAAAAGCTATTATCAGATCGGCGGAGAAAATCCTTGATATTATGGGAAATTCTCCCTACGATTTTGTAATGAATTATTCTGGGAAAGATCTGGAAAGTGTTCAGGATAAAAGCATTCACAGGACTTTTAACGGAGAGGACTTTGCTTATTTTATCAAACAGTTCAATAGAATATACAGGGAAAATGAAAGCCTGGAAAATCTGTTTATAATAAAAGAAGGAGAAAATAATTTTCTGCATTCCATTGAAAGGTTCAGGAATAATTTTCTGGAAGCTGAAAAGCACAGAAGCCATAAACATATCAGCTCACCGTACAAAAATTCTTCCGCCAAAAGGATTATAATGTTTTTGAGGTGGATGGTACGTAAAGATAAGCGGGGAGTAGATTTTGGAATCTGGAAAGATATAGATCCCAAATATCTGTCTATCCCTTTAGATGTACACACCGGAAATATTTCCAGAAAACTGGGATTGGTTTCAAGAACGCAGAATGACTGGAAGACGGTGGAAGAACTGGATGTCGCCATTAGAAAGATGGATGAAAATGATCCGGCAAAATATGATTTTGCCCTGTTTGGACTAGGGGTTACCAAAGAACTCTTGTAAAAATATAAAAGGATGAAAAAATACAACGAAAAAACGGAAGTTCTTGAAAAAATAGCCGATAGCATTACATCATGGATTGGGTCTATTCAATCATTAATCGTGCATACGCTGCTTTTTATCACCTCCTTTCTGCTTCCTATGCTGAATATTGTTGATTTTGATAAAATGCTTCTGATTCTCACTACGGTATTATCTTTAGAAGCTATTTATCTGGCCATTTTTATTCAGATGTCAGTCAATAAAAGCCACGAAAAAATTGAAGATATCCAGGAAGACATTGAAGAAATCAGTGAAGATATCGAAGACATCCAGGAGGATATCGAGGAAATAAGCGAAGACATTGAAGAAATCAGTGAGGATATTGAAGAAATCAACGAAGATATTGAAGATATTCAGGAAGACCTTGAGGAAATTAATGAAGAGGAAGAAGAGGAAGATCATAATGAAAGAGCCAGAAACGTAATGCTGAAAAGCAATGTAAGCTCAAATAAAAATGAAATAAAAGCCCTGAAAGACATTATTTCCCAGCTTCAGAATGAAATTGATCAGCTGAAAAAGAATTAAAAAAAATAATATAAGTATGAACAGGTCAGCATGGGTTGATCTGTTTTTTTTAGCATTAAATATCATTGGGTTTAAAATTTTCATACATAATTTTTTTTATGAAAAATTTAATAATAAGAAATTTTCATTATTAATAAATTGATTAAATGTGGGTTTTAGGTTGAGAAAGATCATTTTGTTTAGAAATTTTTGGTACATTTGGACAAATGAAATTAAAATGTTAAACTATAGAGTAAAAAGCTACTTTTTTCTTTTTGCGTTTTTACTGATTTCTATTTCTGCGTTTTCTCAGACGGCACCCGACAGAAGAATGTCCAAAAAAGTGAAACCTTCTGCAGCCAGTCTCAGAGCAGGCGCATTTATAGACGTAAACGTAACTCCTTATGTAGGTTCTACCTATACTGCCGAACAATTGGTAAAGAATATTCTGATTAACGGAGGAACCAATTGTACCACTGCTAACGTAACCAATGTCACGGTTTCTCCCAATCACGCGGTAGGAGATAACGATAGGTTTTGGGGATATTTCAATAAAGGAACAGCCAGTTTTCCTTTTACAGATGGAATTGTATTGACAACAGGTTATGCACGGCAGGCCGGGAACAGCTATGTCGGATTGCTTAGCGGACAGGTAGGTACGGGAAGTGATCCGGACCTTGTTACAGCAACGAATCCTCCATATGCCCTGCTGGATGCAGTAGCGCTTGAATTTGATTTTGTTCCCAATTCTACCCAGGTAAAATTTAATTATATATTTGCTTCTGAAGAGTATGATGCAGATTATCCATGTTCAGGATGCTTTTGCCCTTCTCTTAAAGAAAGCGGGAGATCCTACGTATACCAATCTTGCTGTGTTACCCAATGGTGCAGGCCCGGTAAGTGCTACAAATATTGTACCTGCCGGAAACGGATTTAGCTGTGGCCCGATCAATGCCACCTATTTCGGAGCAATGAACAATCCCCATGTTGGAATTAATTATTTTGGAAGAACAGTTCCGTTAACAGCTGTTGCCGATGTTATTCCGGGGCAGACCTACCATTTCAAAATGGTTCTTGCGGATGCAAGGGACAGGGGACACGATTCTGCAGTGTTCCTGGAAGGAGGTTCTTTTGATATCGGGATTAAAATTGTGGATGAAAACGGGGTTGCCCTGCCCAACAGCATCAATATGTGTGATAATACCCCTAAACAACTGAAAGCACAGTTAGCAGCCATTCCTGGAATGACTTTCCAATGGTATAAAGACAATGTGGCAATTCCCGGGGCTACCAATGCCGTTTATATAGCCAATCAGCCGGGTGTTTATACCGTAAAAGTAATGATTCCCGGGAACCAGTGTCCCGGAGAAGCAACGATAACTATTGTGGGAGGAACGAGCCCTACTGTAAAGGATGCCACCATGAAGCTTTGTGCAACACCGGCTCTGAATACTTTTAATTTGGAAGATGCAAAACCCCTGATCAGTACCACTCCGGGAGCTGTATTCCGTTTTTATACCACTCAGGCTGATGCACAGGCTCAAAATAATAATTTCATTACCAACCTGACCAGTTATAACGGAACAGACGGACAAATTTTATATGTTCTTGTTTCCAACGGAGCTTTCTGTAGTAAGATTGCTACATTAACTTTAAGAAGGGAAGAAACACCGGTAGCTGTGCTTAATGCAACAAAATTAAAAATTTGTGTAGGAGAGTCAGTGGTATTAACGGCTTCAGGAGGCGTTACCTATCAATGGAATAACAGCTCAGCCACAACACCGGTAAGAACAGTGAGCCCAACGCAGACAACTACTTATACAGTGTATGCAATCGGAGCACAGGGATGCAAGTCTTTACAGCCGGCCAGTGTTACCGTTGAAGTAGTACCCGCTATTGTTTCCAAATTAAAGGGAGGCCATATTTGCCAGGGAGACCAGATCGTTCTGGATGCCGGCGCGGGACCTGATTATACCTACGAATGGAGTACAGGAGAAACCACTCAGAGCATTTCTGTAGGAACTCCGGGAGTTTATACGGTGAAAATCAGTAACGGTGTATGCTCTGATGTATATAAAACAGAGGTTATAAAAGCAATCATTCCTGAAATTACCAATGTAGATTATAACGAGAACGGAACCATGATTATAACAGCCAGTAATCCTAGTAACGGAATACTGGAATATTCAATAGATAACGGGATTACATGGCAATCTTCCAATGTATTCGGTAATGTTCCAAGAAATAAAGTGATTTCCATCCGTGTAAGAGTTAAATACACCAGTTGTGTAGGATTCCTGGAATTCTTTACTTTCGTAATGAAAAATGTAATTACTCCGAATGGAGATAACATCAATGATATTATTGATTTCAGAGGAGTAAGTGATTATAAGGATTTTAGTGGAGTGGTGTATGACCGGTACGGAAGGGAAGTTTTCAAGGCAGAAAAGATCAGGCCTTATTGGGATGGATATTTCCAGGGTAAGAAACTGCCTACAGCATCCTACTGGTATCAGGTGACTTATGAAGATCCGGCCAGCAAGCAGCTCACTGTAAAAACAGGTTGGATATTGCTGAAAAATATAGAATGATTTTTTTAGATATTAGTTAAAAGACTGACGGTTTTGTCGGTCTTTTTTTAGTATATTGGTGGAAATAAAATTGATATTCTATAATAAATAAATTTGCGTTAGTAATAATGTAAATTGTGATAGGCTGAATTTCAATCAAAAAAAATAGTATTTTTGTTTAAAATAATATAAAATGTTAAATAGGAGGACAGGAAGTTTATTTTTAATCTTATTTTTTGCCTTTATCGGGAACTTTGTCTTTTCTCAGGATAGAGAGAGAATACAGGTGGCCAAACCTGACGGTTCTGTATCAAGGAGAGCCACGGATTTTATTGATGTGAATGCAGCCGGCTATCCCGAATCTGGTTATAATATTACCCAACTGGTTAAAAATGTTCTTATATCCGGAGGCGGATGTGCCACTTCCAATGTAAGTAACGTAACTGTTTCTCCCAATCTGCCTGCAAATGATCAGAACAGAAGCTGGGGATATTTCAATAAAGCTACTACTAATTTTCCTTTCAGTAAAGGGATTATTCTTTCTACGGGATATGCTAATAAAGCAGGAAATTCATTTAATTTAAATTTAAGTGATGATCTGGGATCCGGAGGAGATGTAGACCTTGCTACAGCCCTGGGAATTCCTAATAATAAGCTGAAAAATGCTACCTATATAGAGTTTGACTTTGTGGCAGCTTCTACTGAAATAACATTCAAATATTTATTTGCTTCTAAAGAATATCAACAGAGTTTTCCCTGTACCATTACAGACGGTTTTGCTTTATTGTTAAAAAAGGTCGGAGATCCTACCTATACTAATCTGGCAGTACTCCCGGGAGGTGCAGGTGCAGTAAGTGTTACCAATATTCACCCGTTTATTCCCGGACCTACCGGTTGCGGACCTGTAAATGAAGCTTATTTTGGAGGGTTTAACAATCCGCAGATTGAAACCAATTATGATGGCCGTACCATTCCTTTGACAGCAAAGGCTAACGTAATTCCGGGGGAAACCTATCATTTTAAAATGGTCCTTGCAGATTACCAGGATCCCAACTTTGATTCTGCTGTATTTCTGGAAGCAGGGTCATTCGATATAGGAGTGAAAATTCTGGATCCAGCCGGAGTACAGCTTCCGGCTTCTGTAAATATGTGTGATAATGCACCTCAGACTTTTACAGCTTCAGTACAGGGAGCCAATATTACTTATCAATGGTATTTGAATAATACACCGATTAACGGTGCCACAAACGCCAGTTACACGGCAACACAGCCGGGTGTATATTCTGTGAAAGTGTATGTTCAGGGAAATACATGTCCGGGAGAAGCTACTATTACCGTAGTAGGCGGTACTTCCCCTACAGTTCAGAACGCGAGCCTGACAGCTTGTTATACCGCCGGGAATGCAACCTTTAATTTAACATCGGCACAGGCCGCTATAAGTACAACTGCCGGGGCTACATTTGCCTATTATACCACGCTGGCAGATGCCAATGCCGGAAATACCAATACAATTCCCAATCCTACAGCGTACCCAAGCCCGGGAGGACAAACCGTATATGTTTTGGTGAAAAACGGATTCTGCTCAAAAGTAGCCGAACTGCAACTGATAAAAGCTCCGCAAATGACAGCTTCTATCGCTCCTCCAACAGCTCTGACCTGTGCCAACTCACAGACTACTCTGGATGCTTCTGCTTCCGTTTATCCAGCCGGAGCTACATTTAACTGGACAACCACGGGAGGGAATATTGTTTCCGGTGGAACAACCCTAAACCCTGTCATCAATGCTCCCGGAACTTATACTTTAACGATATCAAACACATATCAGCCTGGAAATCTTAACTGTACTGCTGTTGCTACGGTTACCGTAACAGGGGATAGTGCTCCGCCGACAACAGGACTTACGGCCACTAAAGTTAAAATTTGTAATGGTGAATCTGTGACCTTAACAGCATCCGGAGGAGCAACATATAACTGGACGGGGCTTCCGGGAACAGGAAATACCCAAACAGTTTCCCCTACAGCAACAACAACCTATACGGTAACAGCAGTGGGAGCAAATGGATGCGTTTCCCAAAATCCGGCAACCATTACTATAGAAGTATCACAACCATTTACCGCACAAAACGCAATATTGCATAAATGCTATGCGCCTGGCCTGACATATGACCTGACAGAAGCACAAACACAAATCTCTACTTCAACAGGGCTGACTTTTACTTATTATGTCAATCAAGCTGATGCCAATGCTGCCAATGGTAACTTTATTGCCAATCCTACAGCATACTCGCCGCCGGGTAACCAAACCATATATGTTCTGGTAAGCAACGGAGGATGTAGCTATGTAGTCTCTTTACAGCTGTTGAGAACAGCTGTCACTACATTAACAATAGCTGCACCACAGACCATTACCTGTACAACACCGCAGATTACCCTGAATGCTTCGGCTTCTGTAATTCCTGCGGGATCTACCATAACATGGGCTACAACAGGTGGAAATATAGTGTCTGGCGGAAATACCCTTACTCCTGTAGTCAATGCAGGAGGCACTTACACCCTTACCGTTACCAATGTCTCTCAGCCAGGTAATGTAAGCTGTACTTATACTTCAAGCGTTACAGTAAACGAAGACAGGGTAGCACCTGTTGCTGCGCTTGTTTCCTCACAACCTCGTATATGTGTGGGAGAATCAGTAACCTTAACCGCTTCCGGGGGAGCAACTTATAATTGGGGTAACGGGCTTACCGGAAATGGAAACACTCAAGTGGTTTCGCCTACCTCTACCACTGTATATACCGTATATGCCGTAGGTGCTAATGGATGTATTTCCGCAACACCGGCTAGCGTTACCGTTGAGGTGGGACCTCCTGTTGCGGGAATCGCTGCTTCCAAATCAAAAATTTGTGCAGGAGAATCTGTTACCCTTACTGCTACCGGTGGTATTACCTATAATTGGGTAGGGCTTACCGGAAACGGAAATACTCAGGTAGTTTCCCCTACAGTGACTACACAGTATTCAGTATATGCATTGGGAGGAAACGGATGTAGCTCTGTGAATCCTGCTACCATTATTATAGAAGTAGTGCCTGCTATTGTTTCCACATTAACGGATGTGTATGCCTGTGCAGGAGATAATGCCACTCTGGATGCGGGTGCAGGAACAAATTACACTTACCTGTGGAGTACAGGAGCTACAACTCAGACCATCACAACAAATGTTCCCGGAACTTATAGTGTAACCATCAGTAACGGGGTTTGTTCCAAAAACGTTTTCGGCACAACTGATCAACCCGGAACTTCCCCAGTTTACCAATGTTGTATTTGAGAATAATACCCTCACCCTTTATGCAAGTAATCCAACAGGAGGTATCTTGGAATATTCAATAGACGGAGGAGCAACATGGCAGCCATCTAATGTATTCTATGGGGTTCTCAATAATATGATGTATCATCTGATGGTAAGGGTAAAAGATGCAAAATGCGGCACACCGCTGGATTATTTTACATTGGTAATCAGTAATGTTATTACTCCTAATATGGATGGAATAAATGATACTATAGATTTTACGGGAATCAGTGGTTATAAGGATTTTGCTGCCTCTGTTTTTGACAGGTATGGTTCAGAAGTGTTCAAAGCAACCAAATCGGATGTGATATGGAGAGGAACATTAAAAGGATTAAACCTGCCTACTGCTACTTACTGGTACAGGGTGCAGTGGGAGAATCCGGCAAGCAAGAAACTGGAACAGCGTTCAGGCTGGATATTATTAAAAAATAGAAACTAAATACTTTTTTAAATAAAAAATAATTAACAAAATCTTTCAGAAATGAAAGATTTTGTGGTTTTAAGAATAAAACACTAGCTATTTTTATGAATTGATGTCATAACATGATAAATTTGTTAAAAATGAGTGTATTACTGCCAGAGATTTTTCCGGATTATCAGAAAATTTTAGATTATTTTTATTCGAATTTGTTATAAAAGTTCAAAATTTTATTATTTTGATGTAAAAAAATCAAATATGTGTGTAATATGTTTAAAAAAAAATTAAATTTGTTTAAACAAAAGTATTATGAGAAGATACCTACCGCTTTATTTATTTTTTTTTAGTCGTCTCGACTTCTCTGTTTTCACAAGACCTTCCCCCCAGAAAAAATCCTAAGGAAAAAGCAGTCAGCGCTACCTCCAGAAGAGCAGGAGCCTTTATTGACGTGAATGCTCCGGGGTATGCTGAAACGGCTTATACTATAGACAAACTGGTAAAAGATGTTTTGATATCATCAGGAACCAATACCTGTGTGACGCCCAGTGTATCCAATGTAAAAATTACTCCTAATCAGGCAGTAGGTGAAGCAGACAGGGCATGGGGATATTTTCACAAAGCCGCCACTAATTTTCCCTTCAAGGACGGGATTATACTTTCTACAGGATATGCAAGGAGAGGAGGTAATACCATTGAGGATCACCTTGGAGACAGCAATGGAGGAGGTTCTGATGCAGATCTGGCGCAAGCTGTAGGCGTAGCGGCCAACAGATTAAATGATGCCGTATTGCTTGAATTTGACTTTGTTCCTACGACTTCTCAGATTAAATTTAACTATATACTGGCATCTGAAGAATATTCAGATTCTTATCCGTGTAGCTATGCGGATGCCTTTGCCATATTACTCAGACCTACTTCCGGAGGACCTTATACCAATATGGCGGTACTGCCTAATGGTGCGGGCCCGGTAAGTATTACCAATATCCACCCTGCCATTACAGGATTTGTAAACTGCCCTGCTGTGAACGAACAGTATTTCGGAGGCTATAACACAGCGAATATTGAAACTAATTTTAACGGAAGAACAGTTCCGCTTACGGCCACAGCTACGGTGGTAGCAGGACAGGAATATCACTTTAAAATGGTGATTGCAGACTATAGTGATACCAATTATGATTCTGCCGTATTCCTAGAAGGAGGCTCTTTTAATATCGGAGTAGAACTTTTGGATCCGAGCGGGGCGACATTGCCTTCCGATATTAATGTCTGTGACAATGTTCCTCAGGTGATCACTGCTTCTGTAAGTGATCCGAATCTGCTATACCAATGGTATTATAATGGTACGCCTGTTCCAGGTGCTACTACAAATGTAATAACAGCCACTCAACCCGGAACATATACCATTGAAGTAAGTGTGCCGGGGAATCCGTGCCCGGGTAAAGCCTCTGTACAGATTCACGGAGGAACCACCCCACAGGCACAGGATGCTACCTTGCTCCTCTGTACCACTCCGGATATTACGACCTTTGATTTCAGCACAATCATGCAGACCATCAGCCCGACGCCGGGAGCGGTATTTAAGTTTTATGAAAACCAGGCAGATGCAGTAGCACAAAATAATAACAACATTCAGAACATATTAAACTATAATGGAACTGATGGACAGATCATCTATGTGGTAGTTTCGAACGGAGCTTTCTGCAGTAAATTGGTAGAACTGAAATTACTTAAAGAAGTTACTCCTACAGCAGAGCTAAAATCTTCCAGAATTAAAGTTTGCCCGGGAGAGTCTGTTACCCTTACTGCCGGCGGAGGAAATACCTATTTATGGAATAATTTCCCGGGTACAGGAGATACACAAACTGTAACGCTGCACCAGACAACAACATTTACGGTATATGCTATCGGAGAAAAAGGTTGTCGATCATTAAATCCTGCAACCATTAGAATAGAAGTTACTCCTGAAATCAAGTCACCTCTTACCGATGTTGAAATGTGTCTGGGAGATAAGGTTACATTGGATGCCGGAGCCGGCCCTAATTATCAGTATACCTGGAGCACCGGAGCTACCACACAAAAAATAGAGGTAGATCAATGGGGAATCTATACCGTGGAAATTGATAACGGGTTCTGTAAAAAACAATTTTCAGTGAAAGTAATGGGAGCGGCGACTCCGTATATCACCGGCCTTAATTATGAAAGTATCAAAAAAACATTAACGGTTACTGCGGAGAATCCTCCTATGAATAATACGCCAAGCACTCTGGAATATTCTATTGATAATGGAATTGTCTGGCAGCAGTCTAATGTGTTTTCAGGGCTTTTGGATAATACAAACTATACTATTCTGGTAAGAAGGGTGGGAACCCATTGCGTGGGATCGCTTGATTTCTTTACTTTACAGATCAATAATGTAATTACCCCTAATGAGGACGGAATTAATGATGTTCTGGACCTTAAAGCTCTTGGACGTTTCAATAACTTTTCAGGTTCTGTCTATGACAGATATGGGGTGGAAATGTTCAGGTTCTCTAAAGAAAATCCGGTTTGGGACGGAACAGTAGGAGGAAAAAGACTGCCTACAGCTACATACTGGTACAAGTTTAATTTTGATTACCCTAAATCAAAAGCTCAGATGAACTGGTCCGGATGGATTATGCTGAAAAACAGGGAATAATAGTACGATCTATAACAAAACAGAGGCTTTCAAATGATTTGAAAGCCTCTGTTTTTCATTTGTGGATTCAGGGTTTACTGATTTTCTTTCCATAGGTTGGCAAAACGGATAAAATCCAGGACACTAAGTTCTTCAGCCCTTTTATCCATAAATTCATGGGTTTTCAAAACTTCAGGAATATTCAGGATTTTTAAGGCGTTTGAAAGCTTTTTCCTCCTTTGGTTGAATCCTGCCTTTACAATTTGTTTAAAAAGAATCTCATTACCGGCCAGCCCTTCTTTAGGGTTTCTGAGAAGCCTGATAACTCCTGATTTTACTTTCGGAGGCGGATTGAAAACATTCTCATGAACCGTAAACAGATAAGTTACATCATAGTAAGCCTGGATCAGTACAGAAAGAATACCGTAATCTTTAGTCCTGGGAACGGCTGCCGTCCGTTCGGCAACTTCCTTTTGAAACATTCCCACCATCTCCGGAATCAGTTCATAATGATCTACAATCTGAAAGAGGATCTGTGAAGAAATATTATAAGGAAAATTACCGATAATGGCCATCTGCCCATCTTTAACAAAATTGAAATCCTGTTTCAAAAAATCTCCTACAAAACTTTCTTCTGTAATCCTGGGATAATTCTTTTTCAGGTATTCGATAGACTCCGTATCGATTTCTGCAAGGTAAATATTCTGATCTTTTTCAATAAGATATTTGGTAAGAATCCCCATTCCAGGGCCTACCTCCATAATATTATTATAGTTCTCAAAACTAAGACCTTCAACGATTTTTCTTGCGATATTTTCATCGGTCAGAAAGTGCTGACCCAGATGTTTTTTTGCTTTTACACTCAAAGTTTTTTATGATTTTATTAACAGTGATTTTCTTTATTTCGTCCCAAATTTCGGAAGTTTTTTTCTATTTTAGCCAAAAATTTTAATATTAATGGCTAAATCTGTAGATGAATTTAACAAGAAAAGGCTTCGGTCCAGCAATATTACGGTTGTGGTAAGTATTGCCTTAGTGTTATTTTTGTTAGGATTGATGGGGCTTATTTTAATCAATGCCCAGAAATATTCTGACTATATCAAAGAACAATTGGTAGTGAATGCTTACTTTGACGAAAATTATGATGCTAAAGATTCTGTAAAAATTGCAAAACTAGAGGAAGAAACTTTTAAAAAGGTACAGACGTTAGCTCCTGTAAAAAAAGCCACCTATATTTCAAGAAGTATGGCTGCCAAGGAAGCCAAAAAGAGTATGGGAATCGATAGTGATGCTTTATTTGAAGAAAATATTTTCCCTTCTTCTATTGAAGTTGCTTTAAAACCTGAATATGTGGATCCCGCAAAGATCGATGAAGCAATTAAAGTAATCAAATCTGTTCCGGGGATTATCGATGTTAAAAATGATAGTACCCTGATGGTGGATGTGTACAATAACCTGAGCAGAATTTTAAAATGGATTTTAGGATTTTCCATTTTATTTCTGGTATTGGCTGTGGTATTGATTAACAACTCTATCCGCCTCAAAATATTCTCAAAGAGGTTTATTATTAAAACCATGCAGCTGGTGGGGGCCAAAAGAAGATTCATCCTTAAGCCTTTCATTATTGAAGCTGTAATTTTAGGAGCTATTGGAGCTTTGATAGGCCTTTTGGCATTATTTGGTGTCTGGTATTATTTTACCAACCAGATTGGATCGGCCTTTGTACAGGATAACCAACAATATGTGTGGCTGGTATTACTGGTGATTGGAGTTGGAATTTTTATTACTGTTCTAAGTACCATTATTGCAACATGGAGGTTCCTGAGATCAAACGTTGACGACTTATATTACTCTTAACAATGAGCAAAAAAACAAATAAATTTTCCGCTTCAGACTTTGGGAAAGAAACTGAAGTCCCACAGGAAAATACATTCTATTTCGGACAGCAGAACTTTAAATGGATGCTGATCGGCCTGGCATTTATCGTAGTCGGTTTTCTTCTGATGATGGGACCTGACGCCAATACGGTAGATGGTAAATTTGATCCCAATTCATGGAATGATGATATTTTTTCCGTCAGGAGGATCAGGATTGCACCATTATTTGTAGTGATAGGTTTTGCAATAGAAGTATATGCTATTTTAAAAAGAAAATAATACAAATTATATTTAGGGATTAAGAGATTGAGAAGGGTAGAGTGAAGTATTCTAAACTTCCGGATCTCTTAATCTTTTAAATTTTTGAAAAAAAATATGGATTTAATCAAAGCAATTATTATTGCCATTGTAGAAGGACTTACGGAATACCTTCCCATTTCCTCTACCGCACACATGGGATTTACAGCAAGCCTGATGGGGCTGGAAGAAACAGAATTTTTAAAGATGTTCCAGGTTTCTATTCAATTCGGGGCAATTCTATCAGTGGTGGTAGCGTACTGGAAAAAGTTTTTTGATTTAAATAATATTCAGTTTTATTTTAAGCTGGCTTTTGCAGTGGTTCCGGCATTGGTGCTGGGATATTTATTTGATGATAAAATTGAAGCTGTTTTGGGGAATCAGATCGCTATTTCTTCCGTGCTGGTATTGGGAGGAATTGTTCTACTCTTTGCTGATAAATGGTTCAAAAATCCTAAAATTGATGACGAGAAAGGAATTACCATAAGAAATGCGGTGACTATTGGATTCTGGCAGTGTCTTGCGATGATGCCGGGGACCAGCCGTAGTGCAGCTTCTATCATTGGGGGTATGGCCCAAGGGCTCACCAGGAAAGCCGCAGCAGAATTTTCTTTTTTCCTGGCAGTACCTACCATGCTGGCAGTAACCGTTTATTCTGTTTTTGTTAAAACCTGGGGAAAAGAAACTGCTACACCGCAGAAAGGCTACGAAATGATTATGGCTTCTCAGGATCATATTATGATCTTTATCGTAGGAAATATCGTAGCATTTATTGTTGCTCTCATTGCGATCAAAGCATTCATCGGAGTATTGAATAAATATGGTTTCAAACCTTGGGGATGGTATCGTATCTTTGTTGGAGTGGCTCTGTTAATTTATTTTTATTTCTTTAAATAATGGGTAAATAGCCCATATTTCCATTCATGACTGCCGAAGAATTAAAATCCGGATATGTTTTTTTATTGGATAAGCCCCTGGACTGGACTTCCTTTCAGGCTGTCAATAAAATGAAATATAAACTTAAAAGGGAGTTTGACCTTCCTAAAAAATTTAAAATAGGTCACGCGGGAACGTTAGATCCCAGAGCTACAGGATTACTTATTGTATGCTGTGGAAAATTCACCAAAAATATTCCGGAAATCCAGGACGCTCCCAAAGAATACTGGACGGAAATTAAGATCGGTGTACAGACAGAGTCTTATGATACTGAAAAACCGGAAATTCTTCATCAGGATATTTCAGGGGTTACAGAAGAAGATGTAAGAGAGACCCTGGAAAAATTTGTGGGAGAAATCGAACAAAAGCCCCCGGTGTATTCTGCGATAAAAATAGATGGCGAAAGGGCTTATAATCTGGCAAGAGCAGGAGAAGAAGTGGAAATGAAATCCAGAAAAACCACCATTCATTATATCAAAGATATTCAAATCAACTTTCCGCTGGTAAGCTTTACAGTAGGCTGCTCAAAAGGAACTTACATCAGAAGCCTTGCCCATGATATAGGCCGGGACTTAGGGGTAGGAGCATATTTAACACAGCTGAGGCGCACTAAAATTGGTGACTATAAAATAGAAGATGCTACAGATCAGTTTTTGAATAATGATTTTAGATTTGAAAGCTTATGAAAATAAATTTATCCCTGTTTTTCACCTGCTTTGCTTTTATCTGTGTTTTTTCACAAAATGAGGAAGAGAAGAAACGAAAAATGGATTTTTATTTTAATCCATCCCTTAACCTGGGTTTTAATATTAATAAAAAATCTGAACCTTCCCATTCGCAGTATATTGAGACCCAATCCGTATTAGGTAAATTTACATACGGGATTACCGCTATTGGAGGGTATAATTTTCTTCCTAACTTTGCTGTCGGAACGGGAATTAAATATAGTTTTGTACAGGATAATTACCATTTGATATACTGGGTTATTCAGCCGAAAATTATTTTTTTCGCCCGGAGAGCGCCCTTTCTATATTGATCTTAATTATGGAAAACAACTTAACCATTCTGCCGTATCAGATACCGAATTCTGGGGTGGAAGAATAGGAATGCAGGTTTCCTATTCAAAAGGTCTGAGCCAGGAAGGAGGAATTGTTCTGGAATCACACAAGCTGAAATATGGGGCCGATGGTTTCTTTATAGGATTGAGTTACGGGATCACCATTTTCAGCAATAAAAATTATACCGCTTACGGAAGAGACTAATGGAAAAGACACGTATTAATAAATATCTATCAGAAGTAGGATACTGCTCAAGAAGGGCAGCTGATAAATTGCTGGAAGAAGGAAGGATTACCATTAACGGGAAGATTCCTGAGCTGGGAACAAAGGTTTCGGATGAGGACCTGGTGGAGGTAGATGGAAAACCTGTCAGAGAACCGCAGGATAAACCGGTATATATCGCTTTCAATAAGCCTGTGGGAATTGTCTGTACCACGGATACCAAGCGCGAAAAAAATAACATCGTGGATTATATCAATCATCCGAAAAGGATTTTTCCGATCGGAAGATTGGATAAACCGAGTGAAGGATTGATTCTCTTGACGAGTGACGGCGATATTGTCAACAAAATCCTCAGGGCCAGGAATAATCACGAAAAAGAATATCTGGTGCGGGTAGACAAACCGATTACACCAAGATTTCTGGAAAAAATGAGAAACGGCGTTCCTATTCTGGATACGGTAACCCGGAAATGTGAGGTTGAAAAAATCGATGAAATGAATTTCAGGATTATTTTGACTCAGGGGCTCAACAGGCAGATCAGAAGAATGTGTGAGTATCTTGGATATGAAGTAAAAAAACTGAAAAGAATCCGCATTATGAACATTAAGCTGGATCTTCCCATTGGAAAATGGAGGGATCTGACTGATGAAGAGCTTACCACTTTAAACTCTTTACTGGTAGATTCTGCCAAAACAATTGACTAGGACTTATCATAGCCTTTAACGTTTTATTTTCATACTTTCAGGTATAAATAACCGGAAAGGGGATTGTTATTGTTGATAATTTTTTCACTTATTGGTGTAATATTTTTTTTGTTTTTCATTAAAATGTATTATATTTATGATAGTAATAACCATAATGTGAAAAATCATGAAAATAAAATTAAACACGGTTTTATTATTTGCTGTTTTGTTAATTTTCACCAATTGTGAAAATGACAATCATAACCCTAATCTTCCCCACGATTCTTCATTTTATATTGATTATAGAAGTTTAAACGGGTTACCAGATGGAATTGCCGTCATAGAGCTGGATCCTGAGGCTCCCAACTTTGGACATATCAGCAGCAGGCTTGAATTAGGGGTTGGAGTACTCCCTCATCATCTTTACTATAATCAAAATGCGAACAAACTATTCACAACCGCATTGGGAGGCAGCTATCTTTATGAGGTAAAAACAGGGGAAGATAAAAACGGGCAGCCCAAACTGCTTAGTGCCACCCCTATTGATACTGGTGAGAATACAGTAGGAGAGAACTTGTTTTTCACCAATGACGGAAGGTATTTTATGACCTTCATGGGTGGGGCCGGAGGCCCGAGAGATGGAAGTATAGGTGTTTTCAATGCCAGTAATAACCAGCTCATCAAAACTATTAAAGCACCTATTCAGGCCAATCCCAATAAGTTCATCATGTATCCGCATGGTATTTCGATTAATGAGGAAAAAGGGTTAATGATGGTAACGTCAACCATTCATCCTGATCTTACTACCGGCATGGGGAATACCTGTACTTTATTGGATTTGAATACCTATGAATTGAAGGAAACCTACCAGGTGGCAGATTCGCCGACGGATATGTCCGCTCCTGTTGAGGTTCTATTGCTCCGTGGAAAATTTCCACAATATGCTCTTGCTACAACAATGCTTGGAGGCGATATCTGGATCGCCCCGTATAATGATGCAACCAAAAAATATGATGCTTTTACTAAAGTGTTTGACGGAAGCACGCAGGGATTAGGATGGACGCTTGAAATGTACATTGATGATACAAACAAACTGTATGTAAGTTTTGCTGATCCGGGAAAAGTGCTTGTCTTTGACCTGAGTTATCTTCCTCAATTAAAACTCTTGAAGACCTTTAATGCGGATAAAGGGGCGCACCATATGGCTTTCTTCAAAACCAAATCCGGAAAGGAAGTGGTAGCTGTTCAGAATAACTTATTGAATATCCCCAACTTAAACTCCGGAACTATTAATGTTATTGATATCAATACAGGAAAAACCTTAGGTACAGTAGATCTACGTGCCCGGTATGGAATACTGCCGGAATCCATTGAAGGAACCAATGGCCCCAGCAATTATATGCATCATTAAAATTTCAGAAGGTTTGACTTGAGGCTGGAGCAAAAGCTGGAAGCAGGAAGTTGGAAGTTATGGGATACATCGGTATTAATCTTTTTTAAGTATTTAATTACGGAGCAATTGCCAGTAATTATAGCTGAAAATAATTTGCAGTTTCTTCCTTCCGGCTTCCGGCCTTTTAATTCCCTTACTTTATATATAACCTCATTTTTTCCTCATATTCCGGTTTTAGCTTTAGAAACTTCCATATCTTTTTATCATCAGGATACGTAATTCTGTAAAATATGATTTTGTCAGCAGAATATTTGAAATAGGGATGGTTTTTAAGCCATTCTTCAGGAGCATCTGTCAAAGTATATTTCTGAACACCCGATGTATCCAGCAAACAGATTGAAATGAGCTTTTGGACAAGGTCTTTATCAATATTATAGGTATCCAGTATTTGTTGTTTATTGACAAATCCTCCGAGTTTTCTTCTGAAACCAATGATGGAAGCGGCACTTCTTTCATCCAGTCCGAATTCCAGCAGCTGCTTAAAACTAATCGTATTAAGATCCGTCTTTGAAAAATCTGTTTCCTGACGTCTGATCTCTTCTTTGATGGTAATGGTAATATATGGTTTTAATTCCTCAAATTTTTCAGGAGAGATCACAAAACACTTTTGAAGATCTTCAGGGTTTTTAAAACTTCCCCGCAAGTTCCTGTCACGGTAATTAATAATAGTGGTCGCTTGTTTTTCTGAAAACCCTAATGCTTTCCATCCATCCGCATTCAAAGTATTCGGGTCAAAAGGACGGTAGCGGATGTTGGAACTTTTAGCATGACTGGCAGCAATAGTTCCGGAAACTTTTTCGGGTAACTGCAGATATGGTTCCAGTCTGATATAATTTTCCGGTGAAATGATAAAGCATTCTTTGAATTTTTCTTTACTGATAAAGCTTCCCCCTAAGTAATTTTTATACTTTAAGAGAGCTGCTGCTTGTCTTTCACTGAATCCCATTTTTATCCAATCGTTGGCCGAAAACCGGTCGGGGTTGAATTTTCCCGGAATTGTAATAGTTTTCTTCTCAAAAGTCCGCGATAAAGATTTTTCCTTTCTATCATCTTCAGGGAGAATAATATAAGGTTTCAGTTCAGCGAACTTTTCTTCGGAAATTGCATAACATTTCTTTAATTGCTGTTTTGAAATAAATTGTCCACCTACGATTTCCTTGTATTTAAGAATGGTGGAAACCTGTTTTTCAGAAAATCCAAGTTTCTGCCATTGGGTTTCATCTAATGTATTAGGATCAAAATCTGACCTGTTGACCCCGGACGATGCCATAATAAACTTTACATCCGGAAAAGATTCTTTCCCCCTGCTCGTGTAGTTCTGGTAGGCTAATAGGATAGTCAGTAACATGGCCATACAGGCCAGTTTCCGGAAATAGCTTTTTCTCATCATAAGGTAAACTTATTGATAAAAGTAAAGCCGTGCAACAGCTGAAATCAAACTCATTAAGAATAAAAGGTAATTTGAACCGGCCTGTTGAAAACATACAATGAGAATGCATTTTTTTATAGCATATTATTTCATTTTCATAAAGAGCATTATACTTTAAATTTCTGAAACCCATGACATATTGTATCTGTTTTTCATAGCATATACTTGAATAATACGACATGTTCTGTCGCTTTGCCTCCCTACTTTTGTGACAGAGACAGATGAGGCAGACTGACATAAAAATTCAATCTGAAAAATATAGATAAATCTACCATTGTGGGAAATATGAAAAAATAGTAGATTCGCAATCAATAGTAATATAAATTAATAAAAACACAAAGTATGAAGAAATTCTACATGAGTGCATTTACCTTATGCATAATTTTTAGTTTGCCGGCCCAGGAAGTGGTCTGGCAGAAAGACATCAAATCCTCAACGCAGGATTTCCTAAGCCAGGTGACCACCACAATAGACCAGCAGTACCTTATCACAGGCAGCAGTATTCAGGCAGGAATGCGGAAGCAGGGAACAGGAAATGCTGCCAGCCAGAACAATGGCTATGATTTCCACCTGGTAAAATTAAACCAGCAGGGAGAACAGGTCTGGGAGAAGTATTTCTCAGGGCAAAACCATGATTATTTATCAGCCACTGTAACCACACAGGATGGGGGCTTCCTTTTAGCCGGGACCTCCTATTCCGGGAAAGGACTGGATAAAAAGGACGATTCCAAAGGAGGCTCTGATATCTGGCTGATCGTACAGGATTAATGAATTCGGGGATGAACTATGGCAGAAAACTTTGGGAA